>CAIXUF010000903.1 GCA_903922535.1 Candidatus Hydrogenedentota bacterium | reverse complement strand
TGTTCGGGTTCTGCCACTGGTAGACCAGTGCGATTTCGAATACCTGGCAGCGGTCCACGATCTGGGCGACGCCCTCTGGGTCCAGCACGGTGCGAGGCACCCGATTGCGGCTCTCAATCCAAAAACGCATAGGTACGGCGATCCGGGTGGTCGTGCCGGAATCCGCTATGACGAAGGGCACGGTGGCGTAGGTGCATGTTTCGTGGCCGGAGACGGGGTTGCCGTCGGCAACATTGATCCATGTCTCGATGGTCCGCATGCCGCCGACGTCCGCAGTGTCGGTAGGATCGAAGATCTGGATCGGCAGGCTTTTGTTGGTGGGGTCGAAGTGCCGGGTCGAATAGTCGGCATACGAAAACGAGCGCAATTGTTCGGCCACGCCGATCGCTGTAGTTATCGCAGCGGTGCGCATCGCGACTGCCCGGGCAAAGCGGGCATTCTGGATGAAGCCCGATACCAGCGAGGCCCCCACGATCGTGAGAATCGAAGAGGCCATCATTACTTCGACCAACGACATGCCGCACTTGCGCAGCAGTGAATTTCGACCAAGGGGGGAATGGAGAGCATTCATGAGGTGTGGGGCTAGCGGGTGGGCGGCATTGTTATCGTGCTTAAGCGGTACTCGAATTCCGACCCGCTGCTTAGAGCCGTTTCAGTTTCATTCGCCTCTAATGCATCCGGGGACTACTCCCCAGCGCCGCCATCGGTGGATCCCCTGTATCACTGCACTGTCACCGCCGGTGTATCGCCGGTGCGGTTGCCGCAGGATTCCCAAGGCGTTGGCCGGCAACACCGTGCCATAGACTATAGGTGCCGTGCGCCGCGTTCGCCCTCGGAAGCCCGATGGGGCGTCCTACAAGACCCATGGGCCGGCTCGGCTCCACCTTCTGTATGCTCCATGCCGGCCGGTCAGCCGTTACAATGCCGCCCACAGCCCCGATCCCAAAGCGCGCCCTTCCGAGCGACAGGAGAAGCCGGAAGTGTTCCCCTGTGCGGAGAGCGGAGTGGTGCGTGCCCAGTGGGGAATCACACAGTCGGAGAACCCGCAGTACGCTTGATCCCGTGATCGCCCTCGGCGGTCCCGTTCTTGCCGTTCGACTGCCTTCGCCTGTAGGACTGGATACGGACTAACCGCCGTGCTCGGCCAGCCAGCGCTCGGTCTCGATGGCGGCCTGGCAACCCATCCCTGCGGCGGTGATCGCCTGGCGGTAGACATGGTCGGCGCAATCGCCGGCCACGAATACGCCGGCGATGCCCGTGCGCACTTGGCTGCCGGTTTCCGGCACGATGTAGCCGGCCTCGTCGGTGCGCACCGCACCCGCGAAGGGCTTGGTGTTGGGCTGGTGGCCGATGGCCACGAAGATCCCTTTGCAGGATACGTCGGTGACGGCCCCCGTCTTCAGATTGCGGAGCTTCACGCCGGCCACGTTGCCCTGCGCATCACCGGCGATGGCGGCGACAACAGAGTCCCAAGCTGGCTTGACCTTCGGGTGCTCCAGCACGCGCTGTTGCATGATTTTGGATGCACGTAGCGATTCACGACGATGCACAATGGTTACTTTGGAAGCGAACTTGGTAAGGAATTGCGCTTCTTCAAGTGCAGAGTCGCCGCCACCAACCACAACGATTTCTTGTCCGCGAAAGAAAAAGCCATCACACGTTGCACAAGTTGAAAGACCGTGACCAATTAAGCGCTTCTCTTCTTCGAGACCAAGCATCAACGATTGTGCGCCGGTGCTCACAATGAGTGCATCGGCGGTGTATTCGGTATCGCGAACCCATGCTCGAAATGGCTTGGAAGAAAAATCAACCTTGGTAACTTTTTCGGTGATGAATTCGGTTCCAAACCGAATTGCCTGATCACGACAACGCATCATCAGCTCTGGCCCCATGATTCCCTCAGGGAAGCCTGGAAAGTTTTCAACTTCGGTTGTCAGCATCAATTGGCCGCCCGGCTGATCAGAGGTGGAAGAAGGCTCACCCTCAATGACGAGTGGTTGCAGATTGGCGCGAGCGGAATAGATAGCGGCGGTAAGTCCGGCTGGACCTGATCCAATAATCAATACTTTGCTGTGAAGTGGTGTGGTCATGGGGGTTTCTTTTCTGTTTGGTCGAAATTTAGTCTTGCGGATGGCGGCGGCGCATCAACAG
>CAIXUF010000902.1 GCA_903922535.1 Candidatus Hydrogenedentota bacterium | reverse complement strand
CGGTACTATCGCCGCGGTGCTTCCCAGGGGAAGGGATAGGGCGGCAGCGGCTGCGCGCCGCCGTGGTAGTAGTCCATCAACTTCTTCACCGCCTCGGGCTCTAAACGCCGCACACGGCCCAGCATGTGCGCCGCGTACAACACCTGCGCCGCGTGCTCCACCTTCTCCATGCGCGAATAGGCATCGAACACGTCCCGGCCGACCGTGAGCGCGCCGTGGGTGTCGAGCAGCACGGCATCATAGTCGCGAATCCAGGGACGGACCACGTCGGCCCCCTCGCGGCTGCCGGGGGTGGCGTAGCCGGTGGTGGGAACGGCCATCAGGCACGCGATCACCTCCGGCACAACCGGGTCGGTCATGCCCAGCCCCGCGATGGTCAGCGCCGTGGCAAAGGGCGGATGGGCGTGGACCACCGCGCCGATGTCGGGCCGCTCTTCAAACGCGGCCAGATGGGTGAAGAATTCCGACGTGACTTTGCCCGCACCGGAAACCTGCCCCCCGTGCCCGTCGGCAATCACCATGTCCTCCGGCGTCATGTACCCCTTGGAAATGCCGCTGGGCGTACAGACGTACCGGTCCTCGCCGATGCGGACGCTGATGTTGCCGTCCGTCGCCGCGACCAGATTGCGCGCATAAAGCCGGCGCCCCACCTCGCAGATCGCCTCGCGGGCCTCTTGCTCATTCATTCGGGGCGTCTCCGGCAGATGGGGCATTGTCGTCAGGCGGCGTGTCAGGCTTCGGATCCGGCAGATCCTCTATGATGGGCCTGAACATGAGGAACCAGACCAGCGCGGTGACGATGAAGCACAGGCCCACATGCATGGCCACGGCCTGTCCCTGCCCCGCGCCCGGTCCCTTGGTGAACAGGATGTACCATGACTGCCATGCCCGCACGCTGATGTCCGCCTGCTTGAACACGGTGCCGTCGGAGCCGGTCATGGTCACGGTCTGCCGGAGCAGCGGCACCCACGAAGTGGCGGCCAGAATGATCACGTAGTTCAGCCAGAATCGTCCCTGACGCAGAAATTGCAGCCGTCCGCGCATCAGTAGACCGGCGTGCACCAGTGCCGGTACTTGGGCTCGCGGCCCTGGACGATTTTGAAATACGTTTCCTGCAGCTTGAGCGTGAGTGGGCCCGGCTTTCCGTCGTTCAACAAGCGCCGGTCCACCGACCGGACCGGGGCCACCTGCGCGCCGGTGCCAGTGAAAAACAGCTCGTCGCACACGTACAGTTCGGTGCGGGCAATGTCGCGCTCCACCACCTCAATGCCGAGCAGGTCGTGGGCAACCTCAAGCACGGAATTGCGCGTGATGCCGACCAGAATGTCGGAGTTCGGCGGCGTGGTTATCAACTTGCCGTTGTGCACCATGAAGATGTTCATGGCACTGCCCTCGGCCACCGTGCCGTTTTCGCGCAGGAAGATGGCCTCATGGAAGCCGTTCTGCTTGGCTTCGGTCGCGGCAAGCGACGAATTGATGTAGCTGCCCGTCGACTTGACCCGGGTCGGGATCGCATTGTCCGAAACCCGCCGCCACGACGAAACGGCCACGTCGAGCCCGCTCTGCGTGTCGCAGTAGTCGCCCAGCTTGATGATGTAGCAGCAGAAGCGGCTCTCCACGCCCTTCACCGTCGGGCCAAGCGAATTCTCACTCTTGTACACCACCGGGCGGACGTACACGTCCTCCTTGAACCCGCTGCGGCGGATCAACTCGCAGCAGATCTTCTCGATGTCTTCCGGGCTTTCGGGTATTTCCATGCAGAACACGCGGCAATTGCGCACCATCCGGTCCACATGCTCCTTGAGCCGGAACAGCAGGACGTTGTCCTCTTCCTTGTTGTAATAGCCGCGAATGCCCTCAAACAGGCCGGTGCCGTAATTGAACGCGTGGGTCATCACGCTGATTTTCGCCTCCTCGATGGGCACATAGTTCCCCTCGAAATAGGCGACGGGACCGGGATTCATCTTTGCCATGACCTTCTTCTCCTTGAACCCGGGGCGCGCCCGGCACGCGGGTGCTATTCGACACCCGCACCTGCCGGGGAGACACGCCCGAAACGGGCTGAATTGTTACAACCGACCCCCATAGTATGAAACCTCCCGCCGCAAAATGCAACCCGGCAGGGGAAAACGCCTATTCCGCCCTGGGCGCGGTGCGCACCGCCGCGATCAGCGCCACCATCATCAGGCTGACGGCCAGCCCCGCCAAGAGCGTCACCTCAAAGCCTTCATGCAGCCTTTCCGGGGATATTCCGGAATGTTTTAGGGAGACGGCGTCCAGGGAGACGGAGTCCGGAATGAATCCCGAGAAGGTGGTCTCGAAAACCACCACACCAAGCACAAGACCCAGGCTGCGCATGAGCGAGGTGAGGCTGGCGGCCGTGCTCTTGCGCTCGGCCGACACGCTGGCCATGATGAGCTGAATGTTTGGCGCGCGGTTGAGGCCCTGCGAAAGGCCGAAGACCGTCAGCGCCAGCACCACCCACCACAGGGGCTCGCCGTAATCCATCAGCGTGAACATCACAAAGGCCACCAGACCTATTCCAACACCGGCCAGGGCAATCGGTTTGTGCCCCTTCCGGTCGCCGAGTTGCCCGGCATAGGGTCCCAGAAACTGCCCCACCGACAGAACGCACATCACAAGACCGATGAGGTTGACAGTCATATTGTGGATGTCCTGAAGATAGAACGGGAAGATGAAAAGAATGCCGCCGAAAACCATCATTGAGAGACAAAAACTGAGCGTGGTGAACAAAGTGTCCCGGTTCGCAAAGAGCCGCAGATCGAGTATCGGGTAGTCGATGCGAAGCTCGCGCCGGACGAAGAGTGCCCCAATTACGACGCTGCACGCCAGCGAGCCCGCAATCAGGGGAGAGGTCCAGCCCAGTTCCGCGCCCTGGTTGAGGGCGAACACAAAGGCCAGCAGAAACAGGGTCTGGTATGCCGCCCCAAGCACGTCGAAACGGGAATTGCCCGGCACCGGATAGGTCTTGGGCAGCACCCGAAAGCCCACGAGCATGGCAACCAGGCCCAGCGGCACATTGATGAAGAAGATATCGCGCCAGCCAAGATAATGGGCGATGACCCCGCCGACCGGCGGGCCTATGGCCACCCCCACCGCCGCAGCCATGGTCGTGTAGCCCATCGCACGGCCCCGGGTCTCCAGCGGAACGTGAATTGCAGCGAACGTCAGCATGACCGCGAACATCATCGATCCGCCGATGCCCTGAAGCATACGCATCGCAACGAGCTGCCAAAAGGTCTCCGACAGGCCGCAAAACAGCGAAACGGCCGTGAACAGCACGAAGCCCGCCAGAAAGACACGCCGCCCGCCAAACAGGTCGCCCAACTTGCCGAACGCCATAATCGGCCCCGTCTCGAACAACAGATAGGCCAGCACAATCAACGAGGCGTAGCTCGGCGAAAGGTTCCAGCCGTTGGCAATCGTCGGCAGGCACACATTGACGATAGTGCCGTCCATGTTTGCCAGTAAATATCCCCCGGCAAAGCCGGGGG
>CAIXUF010000901.1 GCA_903922535.1 Candidatus Hydrogenedentota bacterium | reverse complement strand
GCGGCAAGACCACCTTTCTCTGGCAGTGCCTTGCAGAGCAGCTTGCCGCCGGTGTGCCGCGCGACGCGCTGCTGTATTTCAGTTTCGAGGATGAACGCCTCATGGAGATGACGACGGGCGATCTCCAGTGGATTGTGGAGGAGTATTTCAGCCTTCATCCCGAACGGCGGGACCGGGGACCGGTCACGTTTTTCCTGGACGAAATCCAACTCGCGCCCGGATGGGAACAATTCATCCGACGCGTCATGGATTCCGAGAGGATCAACATCTTTCTGTCGGGATCCTCCGCGCGTCTGCTCAGCCGTGAAGTGGCGACAAGCATGCGCGGCAGAGGCATCGAGGTGCTGGTGCATCCGTTCAGTTTCCGGGAGTTCCTGCGCCATCGCGGTGCGGAGCCGAAGAACGCCTGGAACGCCCTCGCCAAAGCCGGGCGTTCCACCGTGGAGAAGCATTTTCGGGACTATCTCATGGTGGGCGGGTTTCCTGAAACGCAGGGGTTGGCCGCGCGCGACCGCGCCGCACTGCTGCGCACCTATGTGGATGTGGCGACGCTGCGGGACGTTGTCGAGCGGCATGCAGTGACCAATCTGGCCGCGCTGCGCTGGATGCAGCGCCATCTGTTGGGCAATCCGGCCTCGTCCTTCAGCGTGCAGAAATTCCACGACACCCTAAAATCGCAGGGCATGACGGTGGGCAAGAACACCCTGCATGAGTACCTGGCCCATCTGGAAGACGCCTTTCTCATCCGCACCGTTTCGTTGCACACCCCGTCCGAACGGCAGCGCATGGTCCATCCCCGAAAGGCTTACCCTGTTGACCCGGGCATCATCCCGCTGTACGAGCGCGCAGGCCGGCAGAACCTTGGGCGCGCCCTTGAAACGGTTGTCCTGGTTGAACTGGAACGGCGCGGCTGCGGCGTCGGCTATGTGCGAACCCGGGAGGGATATGAGGTGGATTTCCATGCCGCCGGAGCGCAGGGCGGAACCTGCCTGATACAGGTTGCCGCCGAGGTGGAGGACTCTTCCACGTGGGAGCGCGAGGTGAGGGCGCTGCTCTCTGCCGCCGCCGACTATCCGGAAGCCGTTCCCCTTCTGCTCACATACGACTCCCTGCCGCCGCGTGAACCACTGCCCCTCCCCATTCAGTGGTTGCCCGCCAGTGCCTGGCTGCTCGGTGAAGAACCTGCCGGCAGGCCCGGATCACATGTTCATTGATTACGGCGGGCACTTGCCGCAGGTGGCGCGGAAGAGGGTGGTGCTCAGATAGCGGTCACCCCGGTCGGGAAGGAGGGCGACGATGATGCCCGATTCCATTTTCTCCGCCACGCGCAGGGCGCCGACCACCGCCGCACCGCTGGATATGCCTGAAAAGATGCCCTCTTCCGTGGCCAGACGGCGGGTAATGTCAAAGGCGGGATCGTCTTCGACGGTAATCACGTCGTCAAGCCTGGACCGGTCGTAGATCTGGGGACCATGGATTCGGTCATGTTCTTGAGGCCCTGGAGAGCGTGTTTTGGGGTGGGCTCAACACCGTAGATTTGTATGTCGGGGTTCTGTTCTTTCAGGTAGGTGGAGACGCCCATCAGGGTGCCCGTGGTGCCCATGCCGGCGACAAACGCCGTGACTTCTCTCCCGGTCTGGGCGTAGATCTCGGGGCCGGTGGTCTCGTAATGGGCGAGCGCGTTGTTGGGGTTGGCAAACTGGTTGGGCATGTAATATTGGTTGGGGTTCTCGGCGAGCATTTCGTGGGCGCGGCGGATGGCGCCGTCGGTGCTCTCCTGCGGCGGCGTGATGACCACCTCCGCGCCAAAGGCCTCGAGGATGCGATGGCGTTCCAAACTGACGCAGCCGGGCAGCGTGAGCACGACGCGGTAGCCCTTGGACGCGCCAATCATGGCAATGGCGATGCCGGTGTTGCCGGAGGTCGGCTCGAGGATGGTCTTGCCGGGCGTGAGTTCGCCGGAGGCTTCGGCGGCGCGGATCATGTAGAGCGCGGGGCGGTCCTTGACGGAGCCGCCGGGATTGTTGCCCTCCAGCTTGACGAAGATCTGAACCTTCGGATTGCTGTGAATCCGCCGTAACGGCACCAGCGGCGTGTTTCCGATTGCAGCCAGAACACTCATGGATTCTTGTCTCCCTTGACGTTGGGGAAAGGGTACCACAAAACTACTGTCTTTTTCCGCTTGATTTTCTTGGGTTCTGCTTGGAGACGGCAGAGGAAAGGATCATCCTAATGCGTGGACACCATGGACGAGATGGACTTTGTATCACTATGTCTCAAAATCGTCGCAAACTGCGGTCATTTCGTACTGCGTGGGGGCAGAATTCTTTTGTCCGCCTTTCTCGTCATGAACGCAATCAGCAGGAATGTTTGCCTCAACCGGCTCATTGTCTTCCCAGACCCCAGACCCCAGACCCCAGACCCTTCTCTTTGGTTGCGGCTCTGCTGCTCCGGGGACTTCCCCGGTGCGTGACTGGGACAGAGGTCCATTTCGTCCACAGTGTCCATTTCGTCCATTTCGTCCATGTCTTCAAAAGCCGTCGGCGAGATGCTGCCAAAGAAATTCGTGTGGTTTCAGGCGATGCGGTACACTGGCGGGCAACCGTTGACAGTGGGCGGACCGGCCGGCTTGGGTCACTGCGCTCTCGTATGGCTATGGACCGTCTTGGAGCATGTGGAGCGTTCAAGGAGGACATGGAATGAAGAAGCTGATTGTGTTGGGGAGTCTTGCGGCGCTTTGTTTGATGTGGGGGTGTGGATTGGCGGGGGTTGTGCCGCCGGGGCGTGCGCTGAAGCCTGCGGCGAAGGCGGACATGGACAAACTCGTCGGGCGGCCGGTGGATATTGCGCCCTGGGCTTATGCCTGGCGCGCGGATCGGGCGGTCCAGCCGCAACCGGAAGCGTACTTCATCCCCCATCGCCTGGAGCGGATCGACAACGTGTACCGAACGGCCTATGCCGCACTGCCGCAGCCGGAGTTGAAGAGCATCTATTACGACATGCCTGATTTGCTGCAACCCCTTCTCCCCCAGCCCAAGGGTCAGTTGCTGGCGGGATTGCTCTGGACGGGGGGCGTGGCGAGTTGCCAGGTGGAACTGCATTGGCCGGGCGGCACGGGGCAGGTTCCGTCGCCGGACACCGTGGAGCTGCGAATCTATCCCACATCGTTTGGCTGGTTTGGGTGGACAGTGGACAAGATTCTGAGCAATCCTGAAATCTCCGCAGACGGGCGCACGTGGACGTACAAGAGCGATCCGGCGGCGAAAATGGATTCGGCCTACAGCGTCCGGGTGGACGCGGCCACGGAAATGGTGGCCGTCTTCTATGACAAGGACAAAGCCCAAGAACTCGCGGCGTCCTCCGCACCGCAGGCGTCCCGCCTGCCCAGCGCCCCCTGCGCCGTGCCGGACATCCGCGTGACCGGTCCAGGCACGGGCATGTGGAAGCGGATGGATGTGGAAATCGAATGGGGTTTCCAGCCGGGGACGGAAGGGTCGCGCTTTGACGGTGGGCTGGAGCCTTCGGTGGCGGTGGTGGGGCCGGTAACACCTTTGGCGGAGGACAAGGGGGTTGCGGTCACCGGCGGGAACACGTGGCGGTCGCGGGCCGTGGGACATGCCGCCCGGCGGGGCATTGTCGTGCCCGTGCTGTACGCTTCCGGCGGCCGTCCGGGGTTGGACAGCCGCGTCACGGTTTGGACGAAGACGGACCGTTTCACGTTTCGCGTGAGCGACCTGGAAAACGGACCAGTGCTGATTCCGGAACACGGCGTTTTTGTGACCAAGGCCGGCATCGGGCAAAACGCCCGGCAATTTGCCGCGGAACTGGCGGCGAAGAAGCGCAAGAGCATCCGCGAGATGACCCGCGAACACCGCGAGGCGGCCTCGTGGAAGGAGCTGATGCAGGAGGTCCGGCTTTGGACCTGCCCGGAGGGAACCGCCGTTCCGGACTTTCCGCAGGTCGCCGATCCGCCCATGCAGGTGGAACTGCCGGACCCCGGCTGGACCGCCGCATGGCGCGCGGCCTCGTTCCAGTTGACCGGCGAACATCTGTGGGGCGGGCTGGC
The DNA here is from genome assembly GCA_903922535.1 of Candidatus Hydrogenedentota bacterium. Next base: position 1,638 of record CAIXUF010000901.1, on the reverse strand, counting down.
GTTTGAGGTGGGCCGGGTGGCCCGTGACATGGACCTGATCGGTCTGCATGAAAAGGCCGACAAGGTCTATGAGCACTTTCTGACGGCGCCGGGCGCGAAATCGGACGGCGATTACTCGGACGGGGTCGGCGCGCTGGAGTGGGCTGCCGCCATGCGGCACGACATGGGCTACAGCCACGACGGCACGCACGCCTCGACAGGCAGGCTCCTGTTTGCCATGGCGGAGCGCTATTTCCTCACCGGCGACCGCGAGTGGTTCGCGAAGAACCGCGTGCGCTTGCAGGCGGCGGCCGACTGGATCATCCGCCAGCGGACGCAGTACATGAAGGACGTGCCCAACCGCAAGGACCTGCTCGCGGCCGGGCTGATGCCGCCGTGCATGCTGGGCGATTATGCCATTCCCAGTTGCGACTGGCACTGGTATTACGTGGACAACGCGTTGTCGTTGCAGGGACTCCAGCGCTTCGCCGATGCCCTGTCGGACTTCGATCGGGAAGCGGGCAGCAAGTACCAAAAGGAAGCCGGGGCGTTTCGCGAAGACCTGCGCCGGGCAATCGATCAGGAGGCGGTGCTCGCACCTGCACGACTGGGGCGCGACGGCATGTTTCACAGCTATCTTCCGAGAATGGCCTACGCCCGGGGACTCACGGGCCCCGAGTTGGGCGCACCGCAGTTTCCCGACTGCGACAAGTTTATGGGGGCGTTGCCGCTGGCCGAGCCCTACGCGGCGCTGGCTGCGGACGATGCGCGCATGATGGACACACTGGACAGCATGGAAGAGATGGGCACGTCAGCCGCCGCCGTGAAGGAAAAGGAAGACGCACGAAAGGTCAAGGGACTGCCCACAGAGGATGCCTGGTTCTGGACGCCCTATGTCATTCTGCCGAAGGCCTCACACAACGCGAACATCTACCTCCTGCAGGACGACATCCCCAACTTCCTGCGCTTCTGGATGAATTCCTACGCGTCCGTAGTCGGTGCCGACGGCAGGCTGTGGGAGCATTGGCATCTGGGCAACTATGACCCATGCAGCACGCCGGACAACGGCACGGCGGGCTGGTTCATGGAAAACTTCCGCGACCTGCTCGTGATGGAGGACGGCCAGTCGCTGTGGGCGGCGCGGGCGACGCCCCGCGCCTGGCTGGAGCAGGGCAAGAAGATTACAGTCAGGAATGCGCCGACGCACTTCGGGACCTTCGCGTATGAGATCGTCTCGGACGTGGACAACGGAAAGATCGACGCAACCGTCGAGATGCCTTCGCGCAAGGTACCGGAAGCGGTGTTCCTACGGTTGCGGCGTCCGAAAATGCTGCCCATCAAGAGCGTGACAGTCAATGGCAAGACTTGGAGCGATTTCGATCCGGCAAAGGAGGTCGTTCGCCTGCACGATGTGCAGGGTTCCGTTTTGGTGACAGCCATATTTTGAAACTGGGAGCGCCACACTCTCGTTGTGGCGTGGTTTCCAGACCACGCTACGCTCTTCCGACCGAAGGTCTCCTCTTCGTGTCGCTGTGCATCCGCCACGCGCCGGTTTTGGCAACCCACGCGGGATCCCATTTCCGTTCGCACAGAGCGCTTCTGGATACAGAGTCAATATCACGAAGATGATCCGGAGAAGAGGAGACCTTCGGTCGCAAG
>CAIXUF010000900.1 GCA_903922535.1 Candidatus Hydrogenedentota bacterium | reverse complement strand
TTCACCGGCCGGCGCGACGGAAAGGACGTCCAGACGCTGCACATCAGCAACGCGGGGCCCGCACGCCGGGCCACTCTCTCCGGCCTGCCCGACCACGTCAACACCATGCGGATCGTTTGCAGCGGCGCGGGAGTTGGCTTTCGTGAAGCAGGCGAGGCTGTCATCACAACGGGCTGCGCGACGATTGAATTGCCCGCCTGGTCACTCGTAAGCCTGACCACCGCGCCGCCGCCGCTCGCCGAACCCGCGCGCGCGGAAGCCAAGCCTGACAACAAGCTGGCGGCCAACCCGATTGTGCCGCCGAAACCGGCGCAGGCTCCTGCGGAGGGACCGGCATGGAAGAACTCTCTCGGCATGGAGTTCCTGCCCATACCGGGATTGCGCGTTTCGTTCTGCAAGTGGGAAACGCGCGTGCAGGACTACCAGGCGTTTGTCGATGAGACGAAGCGGGACTGGCCGAAGCCGGATTTCGAGCTGTGGCCGGACGATCCCGCCATGAATGTGAGTTGGGGCGACGCAAAGGCGTTTTGCGAATGGCTGACGAACAAGGAGCGTCGGGCGGGCAAGATTGGAGCAAGTCAATCCTACCGTCTTCCGACGGACGCGGAATGGAGCACGGCCGTGGGCCTCGGGCCCGAAGAGGGCAGCACGCCCGCTGACAAGGATGGGAAGGTTGCCGACGTTTATCCATGGGGGATTGGGTGGCCACCACCGAAGAACGCGGGAAATTACGACAAGATCATGCAGGTGGATCCATATGCCCATACCGCTCCGGTGGGCAAGTTCCTGAAGAACCAGTACGGCTTATACGACATGGGCGGGAATCTGTGGGAGTGGTGCGAAGACCTGTACGACCCTTCGAAAGGGCAATGGCGTGTCTTGCGTGGCGGGGCCTATACTTTCGCCAGTGGGGTGATGCTGCTGTCATCGTTCCGATTCACTTACTCTGCCGCCGGTCGCAATGACTTCGGGTTTCGCTGCGTGTTGTCTGCGCCTTCTCCGTGAGCCTCTTGCCCCCGCAAAGCGGCGCCTGCGCGCTGCTAGCACCTTTATGGCTCGCTGACAGCCTGCCAAGTGCTTAATCGTGAACGCACCAAGCTCAATAACTGCATACGCCTCTATTAGGCAATACACCAGGAATATACCATCTCATCGAACACGCAACATCCCGTTATCAGGCATTCCAGGCGCACCCTTACATATTCCTCCGTCTGGCACACTTCCTGCGACGCTCATGCTTAAAATGAGTTGCTGCATTACTTGTATAAACTGTCAACGGGAGTCGTTATGATGCAGAGAGTCGCAGCAGCCGCAGTGTTATTGTTCTGTCTTGGGATCGGAGCGAGTTCCGCCGGGGCGGGCGGGTTTGAGGAACAATCGCCGTTCTACAAACGGGCCAAGGAACAGGCGAGGTTGCTCCCGATGCAGCCGCTGGGTGACCGGAAGATCGTGATCGACGGCAAACTGGACGACTGGGGCGACATGCGCCAGGACAGTTTCGCGATTCACCAGTTGCTGGATCATACGGTCCCGGGCTTTCACGATTCGTGGAAACGGGAATGGGAGAACGAGCCGATAGAC
>CAIXUF010000899.1 GCA_903922535.1 Candidatus Hydrogenedentota bacterium | reverse complement strand
GCCACCACTCGTCCTCCGCGTACAGCGGCAGCTCATGCTGCGGCTGATAATGGCGCGCGTCCGCGTGCACACCCTCCGCCTTGAGCGCCCCGACCGCTTTGGCCCGGCTCATCCCCGCCTTCGCCTCGTCGATAAACAGCATGTTCCACGCATAATACAGCCGCGTGACATCCGTGCGTCCGCTGCCCTGCTCATACAGCCCCGGCAACTGCGTGATCCGGTCGTTTAGCCTCCGCACCTGGGCCGCCCCGGCGGCGTTGCGCTCGTCCAGCCCCTTCAACTGGCAGCTCGCCAGCGCCGCGGCCATCGGATGCATGCGAAACTTCATGCCCAGCCCCGACCCCGCGTATTTCATGTACGGGTTGTCCTTGTCCACGCCCTTCAACTGGTAGTCGCCCAGCGCCACGGCGCGGCCCCAGTCATTGGCGTCCTGATAAACGCCCATGCCGCCCTCGATCGCGGGCAGCGGCTTGCTCATCTGGTAGCTGAAAATACCCATGCGGCCCCACGAACCCATGCGTTTGCCCTTCAGCTTCGCGCCGTGCGCATGCGCGCAGTCTTCGAGCACAATGAGTCCCTGCTCCTTCGCCCACTCGCTGATGTGGTCCATGTCGGCCGGCAGGCCGATCCAGTGTACCGGAAGCACGGCCTTCGTGTTTTTCGTCAACCGCTTCTTCGCATCCTCAAGGTCAAAGTTCAACGTGCGCGGGTTGATGTCCACAAACACCGGCACCAGCCCAAAGAAGCGCATCGGCGCAATGGTGGCGAAAAAGGTGTACGACGGCACCATGATCTCGCTGCCCGGCGGCAGGTTGAGCGCAAAGAACATCGCAGCCAGCGCGCTCGTGCCGTTGTAATGCGCCTTCGTGTGCGGCACGCCGACAAACTCGGCCCATTCCTTTTCCAGCGTGACCAGCGGGTCATAGTTCGGCTTGTAGAGCAGGTCAACAATGGCCTTCTCCTCCGTCTTGCCATAGCGCGGCCACTTGCACGCCTCCTCATGCGGCGCGGTCACCGCCTTGGGTCCCCCGCTCACCGCCAGCTTCTCCACCGCGCCCCGCGCAGCCGGCGTCGAAGCAAGCGACAATCCGGCGGCCACAGCCCCGGTGGACACAAGAAAATCACGCCGTGTGGGATGGTTGCCGGAAGAATGCGACTGCTGCATGGAAAAGACCTCCTGATCGTGTTGAAAGCGGTCCGTTCAAACCCCATCATCTTAGGCACCCCCGCCCCAAATATCAACCGCCGTGAACCTGATTCTTCCCGCCCACCAGGTCAGGCCGCACAATGTCCCCACCGCCCCCAACGTCCATACAGTCCATATCGTCCATTCCGTCCATATCGTCCATACAAGCGATTAAGGCGTCGCCGCGCTTCACCCCGGCATGCGCCCCAGCAAACGCAGCAGCCCGTCCAGAATGGTATACGGGTGGGGCGGGCAGCCCGGCACATAGAGATCCACGGGCAGCAGCGCGTCCGCGCCCGTTCCGGCCTCGGGATGGGTCCGGTAGATGCCCCCGGAGATGGCGCAAGCACCCACGGCGATAACTATCTTCGGCGACGGCGTCGCATCGTACGTCTTTTGCAGCGCGAGCCGCATGTTCTCCGTCACAGGCCCCGTGATCAACAATCCATCGGCATGGCGCGGCGCCGCAACGAACTGTATCCCGAAGCGCCCCAAATCAAAGACCAGCGTGTTCAGCACGTTGGTGTCGGCCTCACAGGCATTGCACCCCCCCGCACTCACCTCGCGCAGGCGCAGCGAGCGCTTGAACAGCCGCTGTGTCTCACGCGCCAGCGCCGCGCACAACTCCGTTTCCCTTCCCGCGGCAACAACAAGCCCCTCGCGCGTGCGCGCAGCCAGCCGGTAGTCCTGTGAGAAGCTCAGCAGCCCCTGGGGACAGGCCATGACGCAGTCGCCGCAGAAAATGCACCGGCCTAGGTCGATGCTCGCGTGCTGGGCAGTGACCTGAATGGCCTCGGCAGGACATGCGCTGACACAGCCCTTGCAGCCCGCCTTGCAGGCCTCGTCGCCCACGACGGGACGGCCGCGAAAACGCTCGGAAAGCGTGGGCGGAACCTTGGGAAAGGCGTGGGTGCGGTATCCCTGCCGCAATCGTTCAATAAGGGCTCTCATGCACGCGCCTCCTCAGAGGTCATGGCCGCAATAGGACAGGTTAAAACTCTTGTTGCACAGCGGAAAATCGGAAATCTGCTGATCGCGCAGCGCCATCGCCAGCCCCATCCAGTTGTGGAAGGACGGATCGACCACCTTGTACGCCGCAATCCGGCCTTCGCCGTCGGTGATCACCGTGTGGCAGATCTCGCCGCGCCATCCCTCAACCAGCGACACGGTGATAGCATTCGGCGCAAGCGGTCCGAGGTCGTTTCGCGCGGGACCGGCGGAAAGGTTGGACAGCCGCTCGCGGATGAACGCGACGGAATGGTTGATCTCCTCCCAGCGCACATAGGCCCGGGCAAACACGTCGCCCGTGTGCCACGTGGCCACCGGCATGTTGAAAAACCGGAAGATGCCGGAGGGGTATTCAAAGCGGACGTCGCGCTTGATCCCGCAGGCCCGCGCGGGCGGCCCCACCAGACCCAGGCTCTCGCACAGTTCCGGCGTCAGCACGCCGGTTTCCTCCAAACGGGCCATCACGGACGGCGTGTCCCAAAGCAGTTCCACCGCACCCTTCACGTCGCGAAAGCACTTCTCCACCCGTTCAAGCAGATCTCCGCAGCGAAGCGGGTCCAGGTCAAAGCCCAGCCCGCCGGGCCGGACCCAGCCGCGGCCAAAGCGGCTGCCGCAGGCCATCGCCGTCATGTTCAGCCAGTCGCCGCGCAGCCTTCCGCAGAAGGAGGCCGTCGGCAGATAGCCCACATCGCCCGCCAACGCACCCAGATCGCCCGTGTGGTTCGCCAGCCGTTCCAGCTCCAGGGCGATGCCGCGAATCTCCTCCGCGCGCACCGACACAGCCCCGCCCGCAAGCGACTCCATCGCCTGGCAATAGGCCAGCGTGTGGCCGATGGTCGTGTCCCCGGCAAGGGTTTCCATGAAATGCACGGTCCGCGCATTCGGCCCGCCGGGCAGCGCCCGCTCAATGCCGCGATGCTGGTAGCCGAGCGCGATTTCCAGGTGCATCACGTTTTCGCCATGGCACTGAAAACGGAAATGGCCGGGTTCGATGATCCCGGCATGCACCGGCCCCACGGCCACCTCATGCACCTCTTCGCCCTCAACTTCGAAGAAATCCGTCACACACGGCTGAATGGGATCGGCCGGGCCGCGCCCCCATGCGTCCGCACCGGCGCGATAGGATCGATGATAACGAACCGGCTTGAGCCACGGGTGCCCCTCGGGCCGGACGCCCCACTGCTCGGCAATCTCGCGCTCAAACCAGTGGGCCTGCGGACATTCGGGCGTAAGCGCGGGATACCATTCCGCCACCTCCGTGGCCACCAGCGCATAGCCGCCCGAATCGGCGGCGCTCAGCACCGCATACAGACGCACCGTCTTTGCATCCCGCGTGGAACAACCAAAGAGACTGAGCAGACGCCCGCCGCCCTCCGTGGTCATCAGCACGGTCTCGCGGAAATCATCCATGTCCGTCACGGGGACGTCGTCCAGCCCTGCGGTCTCACCGTTAAACAGCAGCCGGTCCTTGCAGGGACTCATGGCGTCCCCTCCACGATGCTCGATGCCTGGCCCAGCATTTGCGCCAACCCACCGGGAAAACACAGGCCCAAAGCCAGCAGCGCGCCCAGTGCGGCGACAATCATCACTTTGTCAATGGGACCCGCCTGTTCCTGTTTCGGCACGGCAACGGGCTCGCCCCAGGCCATGTTGATGGCCTGCCGCAGCACGCCGATGAACACGATGCCCACGCCCACCAAAAAGATGCCCAGCGTCCACCACGCGCCATTGCGCGCCGCGGCGCGCAGGATCATGAACTCGCTCATGAACACCGCGAAGGGCGCTACGCCAATCACCGCAAGCAGGCTGCCGAAGAGCGCGCGGCCCCACACGGGCGCGCCGCGCATGCAGCCCGAAAGCCGGGCCGTGTCATGGGTGCCGTACATTTGGCCGAGACGGCCCGCCGCGAAAAAGGCCAACGGCTTGCACAGCGAATGGTTCAATGTGTGGAACAGCGCCGCCACAATGCCCGGCCCTCCCAGGCCGAGCCCCACGGCGATGATGCCCATGTGCTCGACACTGCTGTACGCAAGCAGCCGCTTGAGGTCCGTCTGAAAAAGAATAAAGACGGCGGCGACAACGATGGAAACCAGGCCCAGCAGGAGCACCAGCCGCGGCCCCCAGCCCGTGTGTCCCGTGGCGGCGTCCACCAGCGGCAGATAGCGCATGATGCAGTACAGCGACGCGTTGAGCATGAATCCGGAGAACAGCGCCGAAACCGGCCCGGGGGCCTGGCTGTGCGCGTCCGGCAGCCAACTGTGCATGGGCGCCAGGCCCGCCTTGGTGCCGTAGCCCACCAGCAGGAACAGGAACGCGACCTTCATCAGCGCGGGATCCAGGTGTGCGGCGTTGTCCCGCAGACGGCTCCAGAGCAGCATCCGCGTCCCCTCCAGGTGCAGGTGCTCCGCGGCCGCGCCGGCCAGCAGCGTGCCCATGAAGGCAAAGGCCACGCCGACCGAGCAGATGATCAGGTATTTCCACATGGCCTCCAGCGAGGCGGGCGAGCGGTGGATGCAAATCAGGAACGCCGTCACCAGCGTGGTCGCCTCAATGCCCACCCACATAATACCGATGTTGTTCGACAGCAGCACCAGCCCCATGGCGGCCAGCGCGCCAAACCAGAGCGCGCCAAAACGCCGCGCGGTTGCCCTCGGGAAATGGCCGGCCTTTGCCTCCGCGTCGAAATACCCGGGCAGGTACAGCGACGAGAGCGTGAACACGAGCATCATTATGGCAAGGTGGTACGCCGACAGCACGTCCAGGCGCAGCCAGGACCAGGCCGTCTCCACCACCGACCGGTCATGCACCGCCCAGACGCAGCCCAGCGCGGCGGCCGCCGTCATCAACACGCCCGCGCGCACAGCCCACATCACCGCCCGCGCCGACGGGCAGACCAGACTGAGCACCGCGCCGGTCAACGGCAGCAGCAGCACGCTCCATAAAAGTATGGGAACAAGGGTCACAACTCAGCCTTTCAGCATGTCCAGTTGGTCCACGTCCATGTGGTCAAACTCGCTGTTGATGTGGTACACGGCCACGCCCATCACAAACACCGCGGCGAAGGCGTCCAGCAGCACGCCCAGTTCCACCAGCAACGGCAGTTCGTGCAGCAGCACCACCCCGAAAACGTAAATGCCGTTTTCCAGCACGAGATAGCCCACGATCTGGTTCACCGCATGGTTGCGGCTCACGATGATGAACAGGCCCACGAAGATCATGAAGAAGGACACCGGCGCGGCAAGCGTGGACGGTGAACCGGCAAAGGCAGGCAGCCGCGAGGACAGCCATGCCGCGCCCGCAAGCGCAATGAACCCCACCAGCATCGACATGGTGTACCCCACATGGGGCTTCTTTTCACGGCGCACATCGGCATCGCGCAGCGCGGACAGCATCAGCCGCGGGAAGACCACGCCTTTCAGCCCGATGGTCACCAGCGCCAGCAGGACAGTCCACGCGGTCAGCCCGCCCTGGCGGGCGAGCAGCGGCAGCAGGCCAAGGGCAAAACCCTGGACGGCCACGGCATGCACGCAGGACCGCAACTGGCTCAGCCCCAGCAGCAGCAGGTTGGTCACCACAAGAACAAGCATCACGCTGTCTATCGGAAGATTCATTCGTTCACCTCAGCAGCAGCACAAAGGCCAGACCGGACAACAGCACCGCCGCCACAAGCAGGCGCGGCACGCGCAAAAGCCGCAGCCGGGCCATGCTGGACTCCACCACACCAACCGCCACGGCAAGCGCCAGCATGGCGCACCACGCAATCCCCGTGTCGAGCGCACCAAACCCGGTGCGGACCGGCAGCAGGATGCCCGCGAGAAACGCGCCGAGCACCCACAGCTTCAACGCCGCGCCGTACAGGATAAACGCAAAATCGGGCCCACTATGGTCGAGCACCATGACCTCATGGATCATCGTGAGTTCAAGATGGGTGGTCGGGTCGTCCACCGGAATGCGCGCGTTCTCGGCCAGAAACACGACAAACAGCGCCGCGGCCACCAGCAGCAGCGCCGGACCGGCCTGCGTCCAGTCGGCGGCGTCCAGCGCCGGGAACATCACGGAGAGGGAGAACGAACCCGTGGTGCGCGCCACCGCCGCCAAACCCAGCAGCAGCGCCGGTTCGGCCAGCGCGGAGAACTGCACCTCGCGGCTGGCGCCCATGCCCTCAAAGGGGGAGCCGGTGTCAAGCGCCGCCAGCACGGTGAAGAACCGCATGAGCCCCAGCAAATAGGCCAGCAGAATCAGATCGCCCGAGAAACCCATCAGCGCGCGCGCGCCGCCAAACGGGGTAATGGCCGCCGCAACAAGCACGCAGGCGAGCCCGACCATCGGACCGGCACGGAACACCCAAGTCGTGGTGCGGCTGTACACCGCGCCCTTGTGCAACAGCTTCCACAGGTCAAAGTAGGCCTGAAGCAACGGCTGTCCCCGGCGGCCCGCGAAAACTGCCTTGGTCCGGTTGATGACACCCAGCAGCAGCGGTGCGGAAAGCAGCGCGAGCAGGAAGTTTATGATGGAAAACAGCGTCATGGGTGCGTTATCCGAGACTGAATATCAGGAAAGCGATCAGCGTGAGCGCGACATAGAGCACATACATCTGGACGCGGCCATGCTGCGCCCCGCGCAGATGGGCCAGCAGTCCGAGCGTGCGCGTGAACAGCGGGTCATAGAAGCAGCGGCGGAACGGATCAGGGGTCTCCGACGCAAAGGACGCGGCTTTTGGAAAAGCCCCCTGCGGCTTCGCGCCCATGTTGCGCGTGCCCAAAAGACCCGCGAACACGGCCAAAAGCGGCTGTGCGAAGGACGACGCCGTGTACTGCATGCGCGCCGTGGGCTGGGCATAGCCGCAGTCCCACGTGCCCGTTTCCCCCGTGGTGCGGCCTGCAAGCAACCGTATGCGCAGCAACGCCAACAACGCCACCAGCAAGGCGAAAGCCGCGCACCCGGCGCTGATCCAGCCCAAGGGGGCCAGGACCGGGGCAATGTCCGCGTTCAGCATGGTGGAGGAGGAGTGGGGCATGAGCATGCCCACGGCGGGCATCACGGCGCGCACCGCCAGCGGTGCGAGAAATCCGATGAGCACGCAGCAGGCCGCCAGCGCAACCATCGGCCCCCGCATCAGGCCGTTGGCCTCATGCGCGTGCCGGGCGTGGTCGCTGCGCGGCTCGCCCAGGAAGATGATGCCGAAGGCCTTGGCGAAGCACGCGGCCGCAAGGCCGCCGATCAGCGCCAGCCCAACGATGACCGCCAGTCCCGAAACCACCACGACGGCAGGCGCGGAAACAACGCCGCTGAACGCGCCGAAGTAGATGAGAAACTCGCTCACAAATCCGTTGAGCGGCGGAAGCCCGCTGATGGCCGCCGCGCCGATGAGAAAGGTGGTGCCCGTCCAGGGCATGCGCTTGTACAGCCCGCCCAGGTGGTCAATGTCGCCCATGCCCGTGCCGTGCAGCACCGAACCCGCCCCAAGGAACAGCAGCCCCTTGAAGATCGCATGATTGAGCACATGCAGCAGCGCCCCGGCAAAGCCCATCACGGCCATCGTCGTGGAACCGTGGCTCAGGCCGAGATAGCCCACGCCCAGCCCCAGCGCGATGATGCCGATGTTCTCGACACTGTGATAGGCAAGCAGCCGCTTGATGTCATGCTGGGCCAGCGCCAGCAGCACGCCCATGATGCCCGACATCAGCCCCACCGCCAGCAGGCAGCCCCCCCACCACGCGGGCGGTGCGCCCAGGCAGGCCAGCAGCCGTATCAGGCCGTAAATGCCCGTCTTGATCATCACGCCCGACATGAGCGCGGACACATGGCTCGGTGCCGCGGGATGCGCCTCGGGCAGCCACACATGAAGTGGAATAAACCCCGCCTTGGTGCCAAAGCCGATCAGCGCAAAGAAGAAGGCCACCATGGCCAGCACCGGGGACAGCGTGCCACCCACCTTGGCGAAGGCGGAGAACTCGTAGGAGCCCGCCTTCTCGCCGAGAATCACAAACAGCGCCAGCAGAAACGCCGTGCCCAATGGGTCGCCACCATATAGATCCAGCCGGCCGTGCGCACATGGGGCTTGTCGTGCTCGTGCGTCACGAGGAAGAACGAGGACAGCGCCATGACCTCCCACGCAATGAGAAAGAGGATTGCGTTGCGCGCCGTGACCACGGTCACCATGCTGGCCAGCAGCAGGTTGTAGTTGAACCAGCCCACCCCCAGTTTCTTTTCGTCGCCGCCGCGCTGGTAACCCGCGCCGTACACCGCGCCCAGCAGGCCCAGCCCCGTAATCGGCAGCAGAAAGAACGCCGAGAGCGGATCCATGGCCAGATGAAGTTCGCCGCCGGGAATCGACCAGGGAATGCGCCACGATTCAATGGCCCCGCCGAACAGCCCCTGCACCGCGCCCAAGAGACCCAGCACCCCGCCCAGGCAGGCGCCGAAAATGCCCCCACGAACGCACCAGACAGGCCGGTGCGCCGGAAGCGCCGCAAACAGGGCGGCGACCGCGAACACGGCCAGGGATGCAACTATCAACGACATTACTGCTCGGGTGTCCTATCAGGCGAGGACCCGGTTCCGCTCATCGAGCAGACGGTCCAGCCTGCGGGCTTCGCCGAGGATTACCTCGCGTGTGCCCGGATGGGTTATGACGGATTTGAAGCCCGCGTCATGCAGCGCAAAGCTGAGGCGCGACAACAGTTGAAGATGGTGGCGCACCATCGGACTGACCAGCGTGAACAGCGCCTGCACCGGCTGGCCGTCCATCGCGCCAAACTCAACGGGATGTTCCAGGAAACACAGGGTGATAGAGGGCTGGGTCACATGCAGCACGATGGGGTTGCGCGGATGGGGAATGGCCACCCCCCCGCCAATCGCCGTCGAGCACACCTTTTCCCGGCTCAGCAGCACCCGGAAAAGAAACTCACGGTCCACCCCCTCCGGCAGCCGCATCGTGTCCACAATGGCCCGAAGCACCGACGGCGTGTCGGTCCCCTCCACCCGGTAGAACACCCCGCCCGCGTCAAGGGCGCGGGCAAGGCTCACCGTCTCCTCGGACTCGGCCGGCTCGTTGAAGATCTCCTCCGAGACGGGCATCTTCTGTGAAGTGACCCACTCCAGCAGTTCCATGCGGTTCACACGGTACTGGTCGTGGACGCGGTAGGCGGGAATAGCGCCAGCCTTAATCCAGCGATAGACGGTCTTATCAGAAACGCCCAGCAGGGCGGCGACTTCTCGGATCTTAAGTTGCATATGGCTCTCGGCAGTCTCAAATTTCTCGGAATGCGCCCCTCCGAGAGAATATTACGCCTTTTTCAGTGCGAAAATCAATTTTTTCGTGGGATTTCGAACACCATAACTGCGATTTGCCCCACGCCAACCCATCATCTTCCCCTGTTGATTCTATGCCAAAGTCGGTGCCGGACTCGATCTTTGTGGTTCCATGACCCGTTCTCTGTCTTCTTCCGTGTCGATCCGTGCAACTGTCCGTCAACTTCGTGCATTCTGTCGAAAAGGTTCATGACACCCCGTCTGCAAGTCGTTCTGTGCAAACAAGATAACGAACCATGCCAGATCCTCTGTTTTCCGCGTCCCCTGGCTCCGGGCCGTTGACATTTTCATGAAACCACCGGTATAATCCCTTTTGAGAAAGGTCCCTTCTGGACTCCACCCCAATAGTAATGGGAACTGGCTGGAAGTTGGGGCCTTTTTCTATGTCAAGGAATACGTTATGGTCATGGTAAAGGGCTTTTCTCTTCTATGCGTTCTTTGCGATCTCTGCGGTCAATAATCCGTTCTCTGTCGTTTTCCGTACTACTATGTCTCAGAATCGTCGCAAACTGCGATCATTTCGTGCAGCGTGGGGGCAGAATTCTTCTGTCCGCCTTTCTCGTAATGAACGCAAATCAGCAGGAATAATTGCCTCACCCGGCTCATTCTATGCCCTCCTAGACCCAAGACCCCAGACCCTAGACCCTAGACCCTTCTTTTTGGTTGCGGCTCTGCTGCTCCAGGAGTTCCGTGGTTAAGCGTCTTTCTTTTCTGACTCTTCTATTGTCTCGTCCAGGCGATAAGTTGACACGTACTAATGTGGGGCAGACATTCTTGTCTGCCGTTTTTCTGTCTTCTGTCTTCTGAATTCTCATTCCTGGGAGGTATTGCCATGGGTTTTCGGTTCTTTCGGCGGGTCAAGATTGCGCCGGGGCTTTCCCTGAATTTCAGCAAATCCGGCATGTCCTTCTCGGCGGGGCCACGGGGCGCGAAATTCACCGTGGGCCCGCGCGGCGTCCGCACCACCGTGGGCATCCCCGGCACCGGGCTCTACTACACAGAGACTTCCCACACGCCCAAGGCGTCGGTTCGGCACGCAGCATCGTCGGTCCCCCCGCCCCTGCCCGCGCCCAACCCGGAAGATAAACTGACCTTGGGGTTCTTCAAGCGCTTGGTGGTTCCGGCGGAAGAACAGGCACTGGTGGACGGCATGCACGACTTCGTGGCAGGCAATTCAGACACCGCACTGGCGCATTTGCAGCAGGCGGCCCATCTTCCCGATGCCGCCTTCGTCGCGGGGGTGATTGCCATCAACAAGGGAGACCTGAACGCCGCGGAAGGATTCCTCCAAACGGCATTCATCGGCGCAAACCAGTTGGGCACCTACTTCAACAAGTACGGCATCGCGGTAAACCTGACCTTTTCCATCACCAAAGAAATGACGGTGCCGCTGCACCCGGACATTCGCGGGGCCGGTCTGGCCTACGTGGAGGTGCTGCAACGCTTGAAAAAGTGGGCCGAAGCCATCGCCTGTCTCAAGCGGCTGTGGGAAGTGGACGCCAAAGACCCCGTGGTGACACTGTCCCTGGTCGAACTCTACATGGATGCCCGCACGAACGACAAAGACACGAACCGCCAGATACTAAATCTCACGGACTCCGTCACAAACGATTCCCCCCTGCACGCCGCGCTGCTGCTCTACCGCGCCCGTGCCATGCGCACGCTCGGCCTGCCGGACGCCGCCCGGGAGACGCTGTTAGCGGCGCTGAAGAAGACCAAGAAATATGCGCCTGAACTGGTGCGCGCCCTGCGTTACGAACGGGCATTGGTCTATGACGGGCTGGGGCAGCAGGGCCGCGCGCGAAAAGATCTGGAGACGCTCTACGCCGAAGATGCCGACTATGAGGATGTGGCCGTTCGGCTCGGGCTGAAATGAAGCACTTGGCGAGAGTGCGCCGGGGTTCCGCATCATACGGTCAATAGATTCGGCTCCACTACATCGAGCAACCAGTGGGCCTCAGGGGGCAGCGGCAGATTTGCCAGTTCGCCAGGCTCAAGTTTATGAAGACCGCCACCGTAGGTCCTCCCACCGGCTATCACCATATTGCGCTCAAGTCCGTTGAGAATGTCGAGTAAATCGATCATCCGGTCCGGCTCGTCGGCAAGCAGCCTTCGAAGCGGCTGCTTCGGATAGAGCAGAATAAAGACGTTTGTCGCCAGCGCTTTGGAGCGGTTCAGGAAGAAACGAAACGGATGCGCCTCCGTGTCTCTTCGGGTCATATAGGTGACCAGGAAAGGGGCCGGTTCCCGCCGCTCCTGCAGGTACCATGGCTTGCGTCTTGAGCAAAGATACGAGGCGGATATTCCCTTTTCCTCGCCCTGCCTCAGATAAGCGCACAAGTCAGGATGCCTGTCTGCAACCACTTCGTAAGGAAGCCTGCAATCGAGCAGGTAGAATCTTTTGCTGTCGGCAAGGAGGGGACATCCCTCCTCGTCCGAGTCTATGATTGTGTCGAGAAGCATTCGGGGGCTGGGAAGTATCGGCTTCAAGAAGGCAGCGGGCAGGCGTAGTGTTCTTGCCTGGTCCCCGTCCACAATGAAGAAGTCATTGGCGCCGGTGGCTATGCCGCGCGTGACGTCAAAAAGATCGGACACCCGGAGTGTGTACACGTCAGAAGCCTTGCCAAGATCACAGTTTCTGAGCGCCCATTTCCCCTGAAGAATGCCGGCATCACGGGGGATCATGGTTTCTTCCCTGGGGTCCGAAAATCCCCCGCCAAACGTATAACGCAGCGGCTCGTCACTTTCGGGTGGACTCTTCTTGTACACAACAACACAAGACGAGACCAGTGCATCGTCAAACTGCACGTCGCCCGGATCAAACTGGTGGATTCTTGTCAATGTCACATGGTTCAGAAGGTAGTCCCGCAGGGGTTTGCCATAATTCACGTACAAGAACTCGCTCGGCACAAGCCACGCCGCCGCTGCACCGTCCTGCAATATGGAGTGGGCGAGCAACATAAAATAGACATACAAACCTGAAAGCCCGCTAATCTTGAGACCAAGTTCCCCGGCAATCCGGGCCTGAAGTTCCTGTTTAAGCTCCGGGGAAAGATGATGATGACGGACGTAGGGAGGATTTGTGCAAAGAAGACTGAACCGGCATGCGTTCGTTTTGTCCGCGGAGAAGTCGATGAAGTTGCCCGATACCACATGCCAAGGCGGGCTCTTCCACAGTTCTTCCGCTATCGCCCCATAAGCGGGATCAATTTCAACTCCGACCGCGTCGGCAATCATCCCGTTCTTTGCCGCGTCCTCCAAGGCGGAGAAGAACACGCCGCTTCCCAATGCCGGCTCGACAAACGACTGGTGCGGCAAGTCTGACTTTAGGGAAAGCGTTTCTTCCACAATTTGACGCGCAAGCACAAATGGGGTGGAGAACTGCCCCATGCAGTTTCGCTGCTCTTGAGTCTTCTGCCCGTCAACACAGAGTTGCTTCTTGGAGCGTATCGACTCCTTCTCGGATTCCAAAGTCTTGTAAAGAGCCGCGTCTTCCTGAACACGACCCTTTCGTTTTCTATCCGCCGGTCCGCTGATAAGGGAGTTCAGGTCGTTCAGCCGATGCTCCCAGACCCAATCAATTCCTTCGGAGGCCTCATAGCCGAGATATCCAGGCTCAAAGTATCCGCAAAGTAAGAGAAGAAACGTGACGTCCCGGCCATAGGTCGCCACAAGCTGGTGGTATTTTTGGGCCTCCTCCTTGCGCCGTTTGTTGGTGTTTGTCACATCGCCGGCAGACTTGGCTTCAATCAATATGGGCAATGCTTCACTGGTCGCCCCGTGGGGCTTGATGGTGCAATCCACAGGAATATTGACCTTCTGTGAGGCCGCTCCCACCACCACGTTCAACCGGAATGCATAAGTGCCCGGCACCATTTCCCGCAGGCTGGCGATCTCCTTGGGTGCCACTTGGGCATATCCCCGCGCATCCAACCATGCCTTGAGACTCGCCAACTGGCGCTGCTCCTGGGCGTTTCGGATGATCGGATCTGAAGTTGCCCCGCACAACCTGTCGGCGACAACCAGCGATGCCCGTTCTATTTCCTCCCACTCAGGCTCTGCATTGGACTCCAGCCATGTCAGCAGGTCCCTGTCCGCAAGTTCCTGTATGGTCTCGGATATCCGCTTGAGATGTTCCTGCAAATCCCGCTTGGGCATGCGCGGCGGTATTCTGGAAGGCGTTTCGGGCGTTCCCTCCATCGACTGGATCAGGCTCTTGCTGGTCCGGGCAAGTCCCATCAGGCGATCACGGGCTATCGGGGGCGCACACGCCATTCTCAATATGGGCAGCACTTGGGGATACTGGGCAAGCGTGTCGGGGGCTATGCTGCGCAGGTAGTC
>CAIXUF010000898.1 GCA_903922535.1 Candidatus Hydrogenedentota bacterium | reverse complement strand
TCCAACATTAACAAAGCTCTCTGCTTGTCAAGAATACAACATCCCGGGGATCAGCGTCTATTATTCGCCGCCGCTATTCCCTGGGAATCGTCTGCGTAAGTTCCTGATTGCCCTCTTTCCAGTCCAGCGAAAGTGTGACGGAGGTCTTGTCAAAGGACTTGACCGTAAGTCCATTCACGACGTCACCGACACCATAGAACGCGCCCTTGGGAATTTCAGCCGTTATTATCTTGATCTTCTCGCCCACCTTCTGGTGGGTGGCCTTTATCCCGGTCAGCATTTGGCCCATGTTCGGGGCCTGCGGCGGGGGCGGCGCGGGCGGGGGTGGCGGGGGCGGCGGGGGACCCATGCCGGTCCAGACGCCCGGTTTGGCCGTTATGAGGCTGTTCCATTTCTCAAAGTTCCCCTGGGCACCCTCTTCCTCGTCATTGGTCGCGTGAATGTCGGCCAGTGCCTGTCTGAGGTACTCGCGCCGGGCGCTCATGGGGTCATAGACGACGTTCATCACAATGGCGCCAAGCACCAGTGCGATTAGTCCGGAACCGACAATGTTTACAATCCGTTCCACAGTCTACTCCACCATCTTCCGCAACAGAATGTTGTGGACTTGCACCACGGTTCCCTTTTCGGCCAGCATGAGGCGCGGACAGGCCACCCTGCCCTTTGCCGCCCCGACGGGGACGCCGAACTCCACCTGATAGCGGTATTTGGCACCGTCCCCCTTCAGGGGCACGCTGTCGGGGAAGAATTCCCTGTTCCCCTCCAGGCCCATGCCAAACTCGGCTTTCCCGGTCGCGCTAATCTCAAGAATGGCCTCATAGACGGCATCACCGGACATTCTCCGGGCAAGCTCGGCCGTTGCATTGGCGGCCTCTGCCTTGAATTCGAGATAGGGCTTCGCCCCTGCCGCCTCTACCAGTTCCGTCTTGCAGCCCGCAGTGGCCCAATCGGAGGCGGATAGTGGAATGCGGCCGTTTCCCACGCCGCCCTCCGCGTCGGCGGCGACGGCCGGATTCTTTTGCTTGTCGGCGGCGGCAGCCTTCTGGTCCGTCTTTTGCTCCCCGGCGCCGGCCTCTGTTGCGGAGGCTCCATTGGCGATGGTCCGCGTGATGACCACGCTTGCGGCGACCTGATCGGACTCCGGCGTGCGGAACAGTTCCAGTTTGTCCACGCGCAACGATTGGGGACTCTGCTGCAACCGTTCCAGGAAATCGATGATTGGTTTGATGCCGACCGCCGGAATCCGCAATGAAATCCGGTATTGCCGGTATCCCGCGCCGCCCTCGGCCATCTCGCCCTTGCCCAGCGCGGGGATCTCCACGAGGTTCTCGGTGTTGCCCGGGGAGTCCACCGCGGTGCCGCGCTCGTTGAGCGGGGGCGGCACCCGCCTTGCCAGTCGGTAGATCTCCTGGCGCAACCGGTCGTGAATCTCGGGCTCGCTCCATGCGCTTGAATGCTGGGCCGCCACCTTGGCGTACTGCCCCTCTACGGCCTCCCGACGTGCCATCTGGTTGGCGCAGTTGATGATATCATCCTGAAGCCGGCCAATTTCGTTGTCCATCTCCCGAAGCGACGAAAGGCCCGCACGCACGGCGGTGAACACCAGGAATCCGCCGATAACGGCGCCTGTCAAGACGGCCAGGCGGCGTTCCCGGCCGGAGAGGCGGCTCCACAGACTGCCGACCGATTTTATTCGTTCACTTCGCATCTTTTTCCTCGTGCAACGGTATGTCCACCTGATAGGTGAACACGGGCGACTCCTGCTCCACCGCCTTCTGTTCGTAAACCCTGCGCGCATGCGCGAAAAAGGCCAGACCCGCCGCGGAGGCTTTGTTGCGCAGGTTCTGGGCAAACTCCGCCACGTCATCGACCGATTTGGCCCGGCCCCAGACGTCGATCGCATCCTCGCGGTCCAGGCTGATCCGGGTGATGTTGGTGCGGCCCTCGGGCAGTGCATCCACCACGGCGGCCAACTGTTCGACAATGGAACCCTTGCTGTCCACCTGGCGTCGCAGTATGGTCAGTTGCTCCCGTTTCTCGGCAATGCCGCGCGCGTTGGGCTCCATTGCCTGCACCCGGCCCTCCAGTTCGGCTATGACCTGTTTCCGGACATGCACGGCCTGCCCGTACAACGCGCCCAGGGCAATGGAGAGGCCGACGGCGAACAGGGCGACGCGGACGGCGAGCCGCTTTGTGCTCTGCATCTGACGCCGCGCCGCGATACGCTCGGGCAAAAGGCTAATGGTCACCGGAACGGCGCCTTCGAGGCCGAGCAGTGCGCCCAAGGCCGCCAGGGGGGCGCGGTCCAGCGCCTTGCCCTGCACGCCTACGTCGCGCCCAAAGGAGGCCGGACGGCACTCCATGCCCAGCGCGTCTGACAGGTGCCGGCACAGCGCGAACACGTCCACGCCGTCGCAGCCGACATAGAGCATCTCAACGCCCTCGCCATCCGCCGAATCGCGCCGGTAGGAGGCCAGGGAACTGCGAATCTCCGCGGCAAGCTCATCGACGGGGCTTTCCTGAATCAGCCCGACTCCGCCGCCTGCGGCCGGGTCTTTGGCCACTGTTTCCCAATCCTGGCCTGACGCCACACCGCGGCTGTAGGCCAGACGGCCGTCGTTCACCACGGCCAATTCAAAGCCGCCGGAGGCCAGATGCACCACGCCAAAGCGGCCCTTCAGTTCGGCGGCCAGCGCGCAATTGACGAGGCAGGCGGAACTGAGGCACACCTGCCGCGGTTCGACGCCCGCCGCGGACAGCACGGACAGGTGGCGCTCCACCATGTCGCGGTGCGCCAGCACGGCAAAGACGGACGACTCGCCGCTGGGCAGCAGGCGCAGCACGGAATGGTCTATGATCAATTCCTCGGCGCCGTAGGGGACGAATTCCTCGGCGCTCAGCCGTATCATACCTGCGATTTCATCGTGGTCGTGGCTGGGCAGGGTCAGGATGCGGGTGGTGACGTCGTAGCGGGGGAACACAGACAGGACCGTGTCCGCCTCAATGCCATGGCGCTGCACAAACGCTTTGAGGGCCTGTTCCAGGGCGTCCCCCCCTGTCCAGTCGCCGCGCTCGCAGTCCTGTTCGAGCACGTCAAGGCCCGCTGGGGACCGTTCGGCCCGCAGCCAGGACACGCCGTGCCCGTCGAAATGGAGCACACTGATTCTTTCAGACTTATGAGCCAAGCGCCTTCTCCTGCCAGTCCACGGTTTGCATTCCTCCTTCGCCGAATATGACAACTGCCGAGCAAACGGCCCGGACGCGCCCCGCGCGCCGCGTGGCCAATCCTGTAATCTTAAAGAACGAGGAATCACAGGTGCAATAAGTGTTCAGCGCCTCGCGTGTGGCGCCCTGCACGCCGGTCTTCGCGCTCATGTCATCGAGGCTGCTGAATCCACGGTCATCGGCCGTGTTTAGCTTGCCGTCGTGTCCGGCGCGATAGCCCAGAATGGTGTCTATGTCGCCCTCCTGCACGCCCGGAACGCACATGAGCACGGCCTTGGACGCCGTGTTCACGTTGATCCCCGTCCCGCCCCAAACGGTGATTAAATCCTTCAGTCCCGTCTTTCCGGCAGTTCCAAACCATTCGTCGTCGTCCATGCCGCGCATATAGCGCAGTTCCTCGATGGAGTTGAAGGGGACCACACCCTCTTCGGTGTTCTCTTCCTTGGTTCGCCGGGACCAGATGCGGCGCACGAGCGTGCGGTCCATTGCCTTGATGCCCTCGAGCAGGTCTTTCGGTGCGGAGTTTATGTTGATGAAGCGATCCTCGTCGGTGATGATGTAGGAAGCCTCGTCGTGCTTCAGGGAATCATCGGCCGTGAGGTTGCCCTCCTTGTAAATATTGACGGGATTTGCCCAGGCTTCGCCGAGATGAGTGCCCCCGCGCATGCTGAGCGGAAGCATGCGCATCTTGACGCCGCGGTTGGCAATTTCGACAATGCCCCGCTCCACGGCGCCGCGCGCGGCGGCCATGGCCACGGAGTGATCCAGCGCGTAGGCGGCGGCGCGGCGATCAAGGGCGGCCCGGTGCCCAAAACCGAGGGTGATGACGGTGAGCATGGCGACCACCCACAGCACGCACATGAGCACAAATCCCTGCTGCCGCCGCATCACAGTTTGGCCTCCCACATCATGTCGAGCGACGAACGCAGCATTCTGTTGGAGGGCGCGCGCGCGGGAAAGGTCGAGGTGACGGTGTACCTGTCCTCCGGGTCCTTGGGATTTGTCACCTCCAGGGTAATCTCCACGGCCTGTGGCAGCCCCCACCGCTGCCTGTGAACGTCCATGTAGACGGGCGGCACCGGCTCAGGAGGCGTCTTGGGGTCCCAGCCTTCAGCAAGCGGCACCCAAATGTAGCGAATGCGAAAGGCAGTGGCATTGTTCACCAGCACCGTCCGGTGCTTCTTGCTGAGCTTCATGCGTTCCTCCCTGATCCGCTGTCCATCCGTGGGCACCTGGGGCAGGGCTGATTCGACAAAGGCCTCCTCGCGGATCACCTCGTTCTTGCCGCGGTTGTAGGAATACTCCACGCGCATGAGCCGCCGGCTTTGCCCCTGTTCAAGGTTTTCGGGCTGGGCGACAACGAACATGGTCAAGGTGTCATCCTTGCCCTCGAAGAGGTGGCTTGCCCGGGCCACAAGATTTCCGTACTCATGGGAGAATATGGACATGAAGGCTCTGGCCTCAAGATGGGCGTCAAAACCGGATTCCACGGTCCGCCACGCCCTCAGGGAGGAATTGAACAGGACATAGACGGAACTCATCACGATGCTCAACAGCGTGGTGGCGACCAGCAGTTCGGCCAGGGTGAACCCCTGCCGGAGACGCCGTGTGCATTTGTGCACCCCGGTGCTCATGCCGGCGCTCCAGGCTCTGCGGGCGGCATCCATACCAGGTCTTTTCTGAGCAGTGTCTCGGCGGCGGCGGTGAACGGCACGCCAGCCCTCGACCAGGTCACCTTTGCGCCCAGTTTTCCGATGTACTTGATGTAGTTGTCCTTGAAGAATTTGACATCCTCGGGCGTCATCGTTGGGGGAAGATCGGGCATGGGAATCTCCACCCGCTTCACCTCCCAGGTGTAGGCAAAACGCTCGAAGGGGGCGTCGAAAACTCCTTTTCCCTCCCCCTCGGGCTGTTCAAAGACCAGCATGCGGTCGGCCATGACCTTTTCCAGCAGAAAACGGGCCGTGGTGTAGTCCATGGCCTGGGCTCTGGCGAGGATGGCCTGCCGAATCGACTCCTGGATCACGATCGCGCTGACGCTCAGGATCGCCATGGCGACGAGCGTCTCGACAAAGATATAGCCGCCTTTGGCGCGGCGCTTCATTGCTGGACCTCAATCTTGCCGATCGGCCCGAGCACGACGATCTTGTACTTGCTTTTCTTTGCGTGGTCGTCGCGCACGGAAATCACCGCGTGATCGGAGGCCCCGTTGGGCTGGCAGGCTATGAACAGGGCCCTGTCGCCCCGGTCCTTGCGGGCCTTTACATTGGTGATGACAAACTGGTCCGGCAGCTTTGTCACCGCGCCCCAGGTCTCCTCGACGGGCTCAAAGATCTTGTCGCCGTCCACCAGCTTGGCCATTACCTTCACCCAGTAGAGGCCGTTCACGGCGTCAATGTAGAGCCGGTATTCCCTGGACTCCTGCACGGACAGTTCCTGGATGTACCGGAGCGTTCCGATAAGATCGTTTCGGGCGCTGCGCATCTGGATGCCGTTCATGGAACGGACGTAGACGGGCACAATGATTGCCGAAATGATCGCGAGCAGTGCCAGCACGACGATCAGTTCCAGAAAGGTAAAACCCGTTCGGACCTGCGGTCCCGGCACGGAACCTTCCCTGGCCGAACGGATTTTGCGTGTTTTCAGTGCAATCATGGGCTGCGCCAGGCCGCGGCATCATGGCCGCGGCTATTTTGACTTTGTGTTACCCTGGCCGGTCTTCGCGGACGGGTCCGCCGAACTTGATGTGATGTCGTCCTCATTCCCCGGAACGCCGTCGGGCCCGGCCGAGAAGATCTTGTAGTCGGCCTTGAGCATGTCCGTGGGCGGTGTGTAGATGTAAGGGTTGCCCCATGGGTCGGGCCGCACCTCGCGGACGTAGTTCCTCTTTCCCCCGGACAGGTCATTGAGCGACTTCGGATACTCGTCGTTGTTGTCCAGGGCGAACATGTCGACGGCGTTGCTGTAGCTGGCAATGTCGCCCTTTGCGGCGCGGACCTGCGTGTCCCGTACGCGGCCGCTATAGTTGAGGGCCACCATGCCGGCCAGAATGCCGATGATCACCGTGACCAGAATGAGTTCGATAAGGGTAAAACCCGCGTTCGGTTTCATGACAGTACTCTCCACTGTTTGCCTGCGCCACATTCAGTATAACGCACCGGAGCGACGAGTCGGGGACAGCCGTCAGGCTCCGACGGTTGAACTCAGATTCAGCATGGGCAGAAGCATGGCTATCACGAGGAAACCCACGATCACACCCATGACGACAATCAGCAGCGGCTCGAAAAGCGCGGTCAGCGCCTTTACCGCGCGGTCCACCTCCAAATCATACGCGTCCGCAACGCGCTTTGCCACCGTGCCGACCCGTCCGCTCTCCTCGCCCACGGCAAACATGCTCATCACCATGGGCGGGAAAAACTTTCCGCGCCGCATGGTCTCGCTCAGACTGTCGCCCTCGGTGACGCCGATGTGCATCTGGCTGACCTCGTCGCGGATGAGCACGTTGGTCATGGTTTCGGCGGTGATCTTTATGGAGGTGAGGATCGGCACGCCATTGTCCATGAGCGTGCCGAGCGTCCTTGCGAATTTCGCCATTTCGTATTTCAGCACAACCGACTTGACCACGGGCACCCTGAGCACGAACCCGTGCAGCCTGCGCCGACCGTCTTCGGTGCGCAGCCACCGCAGCAGTGCCACCGCGAAAAGCACGAGCCCGGCCAGCACGGCCCACCACCACATTCCCATGAACTTGCATATGGCCATCACGATGACCGTGGGCAGGGGCAGTTGGGCGTGAAACTCCTCGAAGACCTTGATAAATTTGGGAAACACAAAGGAGACCAGGATGAAGATGGCGATGGAGCCGACGGTGGTCAGGAAGGCGGGATACACCATGGCGCCAACGGCCTTGCCGCGCAGTTCCTCCTCCTGCTCGCCAAAGGCACAGATGCGCCAAAGCACCTCTTCGAGCATGCCGCCGGCCTCGCCGGCCCGGACAAGGCTGCAATACATGTTGGGGAACACGCTGGGATGCTTTTCCATCGCCTCGGCCAGGCTGTTTCCCTTCTGGACGTCGTCGCGAAGCTGCTCGATAATCTTCACCAGTTTGGGGTTTTCGGTCTGCTCAACCAGGGTGCGCAGGGCGCGCGTGATCATCATCCCCGACTCGAGCAGATTGGCCAACTGGCGGAAGAACAGGTTGCGGTCCTTGAGGCGGACCCGCGCGAGGGCCTCGCGCAGCGTGTCCTTTTTCTCCTCCGCCCGGGCCTCCTCGACGCGGATGGGAAAATAGCCCATGTCGCGCAGCCGCGCGATGGCGGAGCGCTGGTTCTCCGCCTCAATGACCCCCTTGGAGACCGCCCCGGGGCCTTTCTTTACCTCATACCGGAACTGGGGCATGGCCGCCATCCAGTTCGAAGCCAATCGACTCTGAATCGGCCGTCACGCGAAGGACCTCCTCAAGCGTGGTGTCGCCGGACCAGATGCGCTGCCAGCCCGAGGCGCGCAGCGTCTTCATTCCGTTGCGCACGGCGACCTTCTTGATGTCGAGCGCGTTTGCCCGGTGCACGGTCATCTCCTTTATCTGCTCGGTAAAGGCCAGCATTTCGTAGACGGCCAGGCGGCCACGGTAGCCGGTGTGGCGGCATTCGTCGCAACCGGCGCCCATGCGGAACTTTCCGCCCTTCATGTGCTGGGGGCCGATGCCGAATTCATGGAGCAGGACGACGGCGTCGGGTTCGTGCGGGGCGCCGCAATGGCGGCAAATCCGCCGGACCAGGCGCTGGGCTATGGAGGCGATCATGGTGCTTGAGATAAGGAAGGGCTCGACGCCCATGTCCACCAGACGGGTCACGGCGCCCGCGGAATCGTTTGTGTGCAGCGTGCTCAGCACGAGGTGGCCCGTGAGGCTGGAGCGGATCGCCATTTCCGCGGTCTCATGGTCGCGGATTTCGCCGACCAACATGATGTCGGGATCATGGCGCAGCATGGACCGCAGCCCCAGCGCAAAGTCGAAGCCGATCCTGGGCTGCACCTGCATCTGGGAAATCCCGGCCAACTGGTACTCGATCGGGTCCTCTATGGTAATAATCTTGCGATCCACCTGGTTCAACTTGGCCAGGGCGGCGTACAGGGTGGTGGTTTTTCCGCTGCCGGTGGGGCCGGTGACTAGGATAATCCCGTGGGGCTTGCTGATAAGGCGGCTGAATTCGCCCATGTCCTCCGGCAGGAAACCCAACTGGTCCAGGGTGAGCGCCATGGAGGTGCGGCTCAGTATGCGGATGTTCACCGATTCGCCGTGGGGGGTGGGCAGAATGGACACGCGAAGATCGTAATGGGCGTCGCCAAACGACGCCAGAATCTTTCCGTCCTGGGGGAGCCGCTTCTCGGCGATGTTCAGATTGGCCATGATCTTGATGCGGGACACGATGGCCGAGTGGAACCCGCGAATGGACGGCGGGGTCGGGGCCTGGTGAAGGATGCCGTCAATGCGGTACCGGACCCGCAGACTGTCCTCAAAAGGCTCAATGTGAATGTCGGTCGTGTCGGACTGTATTGCCTCAAGTATGAGTTCGTTGACGAATTTGATAATCGACGCGTCGATGCTGTCGTCGCCAAGGTCGGAGTTGACCTGGGTCCCTTCCAGATTGACCACGCCCTCCATGCCGTCGGCGTTGATGAGAATCTTCTCCATCGTGTCCGCGCCGACGCCGTAGAGGTCCTTGGTGACCCGGCTAATCTCCTGGGGCGTGGTCACGACGGCCTCAACCCGCCGCTTCAGCACCAACCTTATGTCGTCGAGCAACTGGGCGTTGAGCGGTTCGCTGATGGCCACCACCAAGATTCCATTGCGCTCCTGAATGGGCACGAAACCGTAGTGGGTGGCAAAGCGGGCGGGCACCTTTTCGATGAGTTCGGGGGGGATTTCCATCTTGGACGGGAGAACGAAACGCATCTCGCAAAAGCTGGCGAGCGCCTGATACACCTTGTCGGCGGGGGCGAATCCCAACTGGGAGATGACGGGGATTAGGTTGGCCCCGCTTTTGGCCGCCTCACTCTTGGCCCGGTCCATGCGGGCCTCATCGACCAAGCCCTGACGGATTAGGTACTGTTCAAGACCGCTGTAAACTGGCACTCAGGAGGGCTCCCAATCTTTGCAAGTGGTTTATCTGTAAAATGTTAACACATCGGGAGCGGAAGAGCAAACAGCAGGGGTCATGGCGTGTCCATGGCAAGTTTGGCCAACGCTTCCTGGGCGCGGGTCACGACGGCTGAATGTCCGCTTGATGCGGCCTCATTGTAGAACAGCCGGGCCCTTCGCGTGTCGCACAGGTCGTCCCTGTAGACATTGCCGAGGGCAAGCGTCACCTGGGCCACCGCCGAGGGGTCGCTGCACTTGTTTCTGACGCGCTCCAGCGCCGCGACATGCGACGCGCCGTCCAACTGTTCCGGAAGGCCGACCATCACGCGCATCTCATTCATCGCCATCGAGGCGACCAGTGAGTCGGGATACTGCGCCACGAGCCGTTCACACTGCTCGAAGGCATTGGCGGGATTGTTGCGGATTGCGGCCAGCGCGTACATGGGGGCGTATCCCGAGCGTCTGGCCTCATCCAGTAGATTGAAGCGCTGAACGCTTTCGGGGCTGTTCATGAAGGCTTCCGGATAGCGGGTGCGCAGCGTGTCGTATGCGGCGTAGGCTTCCGGATAACGCTGAAACTCGCTGAATTCGAGATTTGCCAGCAGTTGCTGCGCCTCACCTGCGGCCGCATTTCCGGGGTTGTTGGCAAGTGCCCGGTCCAAAACGGTCCGGGCGCCCAGCAGGTTCCTTGACGCCATCAGATCATTTGCTTTCGAAATGGCCTCTTTCACCGGTGAAAGTGCCACTTGCGGGGCAACCGGACTCGTCCTCACCGAAGGCGCTGTGACAGAATCCGGTCCGCCAAGGACCGAAACAAACATAATCACGCCCGCACCCACAGCCACCGTGGCACCGGAAATCCAGCGCCAGGAAATCCATGCACCCCGCTGGGGAACGACTTCGAGCAGTCTCGCATGGAGCAGCGGAACGAGATCGCCGGTGAATTCGGGCGTTTCGAGCCGCACCATGCGTCGCACCCGACCGAGCGCCTCCGCCTCAGACCTGAGCTGTGAGTCGCCCTCCAGGACGATTTCCAGCATCCGGCGCTCGGCGCCCACCAGGGGTTCGTACAGCGACGCGGCCAACAACGCCTCCACCTTTCGCCGTTTCGTCCAAAAGATCATTTCATTTTGTCCTGATCGTTTTGGCTGGTGTCGGGCGCCAAGTCATCGAGTTCAACGCGCAACTTCTTCAACGCGCGAAACAGATGCACCTTGACACTGCCGACGGTACAGCCCAATTCTTCTGCAATTTCAGCCAGGGAAAACTCTTCAAAATGGCGCAGCACAAAGACAGTCCGCTGCATGTTGGACAGCTTCACGAGCGCACCGCGTACCCGGGCGTCTATCTCCCGGCCGCGCACCACGCTTTCTGTGTTCTCCACGGTCGGCTCCACGGCGGCACCTTCGGTCTGGCCGACAAAGGCCTCGTCCAAAGGCTCCTGCTTGCGCCGGTTTCTGCGGCGCAGGTGGTCAATCGCCTGGTTTGTCGTGAGGCGGAGAAGCCACGAAAGAAAATTTCCGGTCGGCGCCCATGTGCCTATCTTTTGATAGGCCTTGACAAGCGCGTCCTGCGTGACGTCCAGCGCGTCCTCGCGGTTGCCGGTCACCCGGTAGGCCGTCGCGTACACACGACCCTGATATTTCCGCACGATTTCCTCTAATGCGGCCATATCGCCCCGCCCGGCGGCAAGCGCCAGCGCGGTGTCGTCTGTACCCGAACTTTCCGGACGGGCTAAATTCATGTCACTCATCTTGGCAAACGTTTTCCATGGATAAAAGGTTTACAGCGATTATTCCAGGCATTTCGCACGTGGAATTCCACTGACTGCAGTTATGGACGGTATGGACGGTATGGACAGTGGGGCCAGGCGATTCGAGCGACTGTCCAAGCTGGGTCCATCCTCCATTTGCACAGTGTACACTTTGACGGGGGTTCCTCTAAAACTTCCCATTCTTTGGGATTGTTGGAATGTCAACTGGGTTTATGCAAAAAACAAATAATCCTTGCATTCCAGAAATCCCATTGGACTCAGCAGATCGCGGATTTCGTCACGGGCACCCGGTGTGCCAACCATCACCACAACAAAGCAGGCGGCTGGAGGCGGCAGTTGTTCCTTGGTAATCACGCGCACTCCATGAATAATTCGGCCTATCTTTCGGGGATTAATGTCCACAACAGCGACCGGAGTTGCACCCTTCCCTTCACGCAGCCAGCGCTTGCCCACTTCCCCGGCACCCCACTGGTACAGGGGCCGACCCACCCTTGCGGGGAACTGGGCGAGGTAATGGCGCTTGAGGGCGCGAAAGGCCGCCTCGTCATACCGCGGATCGTTCATGGACAAACGATCCGGATGGTCGCGCCAGTCCAACACGGCGGCTTCGGGTTTGGCAAAGCGCGCGCCGACCCGCCACAAGCGCATGACGAGGTCGTAGTCTTCGGGCCAGGGGCATTCCTGATAGCCGCCGATCCGGTCATACCACTTCCGCGAAATCATGAAGGTCGGATGCGGCAGGGGGCATTCGACGAAGATCTCGCGCACGATGACCTCGTGGCTGGTCAGCGCATTCACCCATGCCTCATAGCGGCGCCGCCCGGAACCGATGGAATCGCCCATCATGCGCACCCGCCCGCCGCACAGGCCCAAACCCGGGTCTGAGGCAAAACAGTCCAGTTGCAGGCGCAGCCTTTCGGGCCGGGCGAGGTCGTCCGCGTCCATGCGGGCCAAATAGGTGCCTTTGGCGTCGGCAGCGGATGTTTGCAGTGCCGCCACGATGCCGCTGTGCTTGATGCGAAGGACGCGGATGCGGGGATCCTTTTGCGCCAGCCCCTCCAGAATTTCGGTGGAACCATCTGTTGAGCCGTCGTCCACGGCAAGCATTTCCCATGCGCCGAAATCCTGTCCCTGAATGGAATCCACCGCCGCCGCCACGGTACCGGCGGCATTGTATACCGGCATGAGTACCGAGACCAGCGGTTCTCCCGTCGCTTGCATGGCCGGTCTATTCCAGTGTTATGGTCAGGGCCGTCAGGGAATGACGGGGAAAGACGTGAACGATGGTGCCGCCTTCGACCGCATCGACCTTGGTTCGTTTGGAGGCGACTCCAGAGGGAACCGCGAAACTGTTTGTGGCCCGCGGGTCGGGAGCCGCCATGACCTTGGCGGACACCGAAGCGGCGCGAAACTCGCGCAGTTGAATCGCTGTTTCCAGGTCCGTGTCGAGGGAGCGGTTGACCACGGTAACGAGGACTTTCTTTCCGGCCATGGAAACGCTGGCGTCGAGCAGCGGAACGTTGCAGGGGGCGGACTGGCCCACCGGATGGGCGGAGTAGGACGGGCTGTCCGTTTCGTGGGTGATGGCGCGCGCGCCCATGTGCGGCCGCAGCATGTCAAAGGCGTAGTAGGTCGGGGTCAGGAACATGCGGTCGCCCTGGGTCATGGCCAGGCATTGCAGCACGTTGATGGTCTGGGCGATATTGGCCATGGTGACGCGGTGGGACCAGCGGTTGAACAGGTTCAGCACGCTGGCGGCCAGCAGGGCGTCGCGCAGGGTGTGGTCCTGCTCCAGGCCATTGTCCACCTGCGCTTCGGGGTGCCACATGCCCCATTCATCGACCATAATCCCGACGAACTTGTCGGGGTAGTGGTAGGCCAGGATCGCCTCGGTCAGTTTCAGGTCGCGTTCCAGGGTGAAGACATCGGCAAAGAGGCCGCGGAAATCACCATCGCTGAAATCCCTGCCCGGACCGCGTGAGAAGTGGCGGTGCAACGCGATATGGTCTATCAGTTCGGGGTGCTGCATGCCCGCGCAGAAGTCGTGGTTCCAGTCGTTCTGGACGGGGTTGTGTTCCGCCATTCCCGGCACGGTTGGCGGCCCCAACATCCCCCTAAATCCCCCTGCAAAGGGGGACTTAAAACTGTGGCGGTCGCTGGGCTGGGCGCCGCAGGCGACCAGTTCGACGGAGGGGTCCATCGCCTTCATATAATTGCCGTAGCGGGCGAACTCTTTGGCGTAGTCGCCGCCGGTGAGGCGTCCGCCGCAAGCCCAATTCTCGTTGCCGACGCCCCAATACTTGACACCGTGGGGCTCGGGACTGCCGTCCCGGGCGCGCAGTGCGGAGAGGGACGAATCGCCGCCGAAGTTGCAGTATTCGACCCAGTCGCGTGCCTCGCGGGGGCTGCCGGAACCGACGTTGGCGCAAAGGTAGGGCTGGCAGCCCAGGGCGCGGCAGAAGCGCATGAACTCGCCCGTGCCGAATTCGTTCGGCTCGCCCTGACGCCACCAGATGTTTGCCGTGACGGGCCTTTCGGCACGCGGCCCGACGCCGTCGCGCCAGTGGTAATCGTCGGCAAAGCAGCCGCCGGGCCAGCGCACGACGGGCGCGCGCAGATGTTTCAACGCGGCAAGCACGTCGAGGCGCAGGCCGTTTTCGTTGGGAAGGCGCGCTCCCTCCCCCACCCAGACGCCCTCATAGATGCAGCGTCCCAAATGCTCCGCGAAATGGCCGTAGATCTCGGGCCGAATGACGGATTTGGGCAGGGCGGGCCAAATGTTAATGGCGGGACGGCTCATGCATCAACGCCGGAGGGCTGGTCAAACTGCTGCAAGAACGGATACACCCGCTCACTGACAAAGTGCCGCACCTCGCGCAGATTGTGGATGACCTCCTCACCCTGGCCGACCAGCACCTGCTGGCGTCCGTAGACGCCCTTGACCTCGACAAACATCTCGTCGTTGCTGTGGCGGAAGGATTCTATGTTCACCTGCAACGCGCCGGGATGCTCGGGCGTTTCGGGCAGGACGAAGCGCAGGCCGCCGGTGGCCACGGGACGCTGGAAATGCGGGGTGATGCGCCCGGACAAGCTGCAGGCGGCGTCGAGCAGGAACACGCGGGAATCGGTGAAATGGGTCAGCGCAAAGGTGGAGCGTATGGTGGCCGCGTGGACCATAAAGCGGTCAATCTGCCGCGCCGCGCCCAGGTGCGGCATGATAACGCGCACCTTCTCCTCGAAATCACTCAACGCCAGATCGGCCCATTCCTCGATGACCAGCGCGCGGTCGGGAAGAAACAGAAGTATAGACTGCGCCTGGCCGCGGTTCGAGTAGAACCGGGACTGTCCGCCCTCGTTGACCTCGATGCTGTTATAGTTGGCCCGGGTCTGCGAAAGGTCGAAATACAGTTTTTGAAGCGCGGCGCGGTTGAGGGGCGACGGCTGGTGAATCAGCTCCACACAAAAATGAATAACGCGGTCTTCGGCCTGCATGTCCTGTGCTTTCCTTCTTTGGCCCAACCTCCTCCCCGCATCAGTATAGAAGGCTGGAACGGGGGGATACAACTGCCGGGCGCATGCGACACGACAGGCACCACATCACCCACAATGGCCGGTCAAGGCCAAAACGGTTGAAGCAGCGCCGTTCTCCGAAAAGACGCCCCGCGCAAAGCGCGGCGGCACGGCAGTGTCTAACAAGGAATCGGGCCGGACAAAGACAACCGACAGTCTATGGAGTGCGCACCACGCGGAATCCGTAGAACTCGCTCGTAACACCCCAGCTACTGCTGTAGCGAGACGCCGAACGGGTGTTCCACACGTACTCTGCCCAGTCCCCGCCGCGAAGCAACCGGAGACCATTTCTGGGTATGTCAATCCAGGCCTGGGCTCCGTTTGTGGGCGCGCCTTCGTAGGTATCGTGCCAGTCGTCATCGCACCATTCCCTGACATTCCCGATCATGTCGTACAAGCCCCACGCATTGGGTATCTTCTGGCCCACCACATGAGCGTAACGCTGCCCAACACTGTTGGCGTTGCCATTCCACCATGCATATGCGCCAATCATGGCATGTTGGGGGTCTTCACCCCAGTAGTAGGCCGTTGATGTGCCCGCCCGACACGCGTATTCCCATTGCGCCTCGCTTGGCAGGCGGAACGTTTTTCCCGTCAAGGTGTTCAAACGCGTTATGAACAACTCCATATCCCCCCCCCACACATCTACGGCCGGGGAGTCAAAGTGACTGAGCACCTGTGGCTGACCCTCCCACGGTTGCGAAACCATCACCGCAATCCACTGCCGCTTGGTCACTTCATACTTGCCCATCCAGAACCCGCTCTGCGTCACGATATGCGGCGGAGCTTCATGCGCATAGGCACCCTCGGATCCGCCGGTGCCCATCAGGAATGACCCGGCCGGTATCCACACCATCACCAGCGGGACATCGTTCGGCAGCATCCATGTCTCCTGCTTGGGCTCCTGCACCTTGATGTAATCGCTGTACACGGGGGAGTAATTCCCCGTGGCGTCCGCGTACTGAACACGCACCGTGTGGTAGCCCTGCCCCGCCGGCAGCGTGTAGGGGCGGTTGGCCGCCGACAGTTCCCAGGCGGTCCAATGTGCGCCGTCATCGCTGAAACGCATGCGCGTCACGCCCGAACCCGTTCCGTCGGACCAGGTCAAACCCAGCGTGACCAGCTGGCCGGGCGTGGTCAGCGCGCCGCTGTTGATGACAATGCCACCGGTGGGCGGCACCGTGTCCAGCCGGATGTAGTCGCTGAATGCGTCTGACCGGTTCATCATCTTGTCCAGGTACTGCACCCGCACCGTCTTGTAGCCGTCCGTGCCCGGAAGTGTATAGTCGCGGATCGCCACCGGCGGTTCCCATACGGTCCAATGCGACCCATCATTGCTGAAACGCATGCGCGACACGCCTGAACCGATGCCGTCCGACCAAGTCAGCGACAGCTTTACAGCGGGCGTGTTTGTGTTGGTCGCGTTGTTGTTGATGACTATCGTTCCGGTCGGGGGAATGGTGTCGCCCGCATGTGCCGCCGGCTGCGGAAATCCCGCAATCGCCAGGAACGTACTTGCCAGCACAAGTCCGGTGAACCATGACATTCTTTTCATCGCACCCACTCCTTCGTTCAGGCACCCGTCGGCACATATTTGGCAACCACACCAGTCTCTCCGGCTTCTGGCCAGAGGAAACTCACACGTATACTTGGGGGGTAACAGGGCTATTGTTCTCAGTCTTACGGAGTCCGCACAACGCGAAATCCATAACTGGCATGCGCCAGGTCTGTGGGAATAGAAGTGCGGAACGCCGAACGACACTCGCCAAATCCGGAAACCCAAGCCCCGCCGCGAACCACCCGGTAAGGGCTTCTGGGTATGTCAATCCAAGCCTGGGCTCCATTTGTCGGTGCCCCGTAGTAGTTTCCGTGCCAGTCATCGTCACAGAATTCGTAAACATTTCCGCCCATGTCGTACAAGCCCCAAGCATTGGGTACCTTCTGGCCGACCAAATGCGCGTATTCCTGGCCGGCACCGTAGGCGTTGTTCATCCACCACGCATATCCGCCAATCGACGTATTCTGGGGGTCATCACCCCAGTAGTAATACGTTTGTGTGCCCGCACGGCAGGCGTATTCCCATTGGGCCTCGGTCGGCACACGGAAGGTTTTGCCTGTCGCAGAGTTTAGCTGTGTAATGAACGCCTGCGCGTCGGGCCAAGTGATCCATACCGCCGGAGAGTCCAGGTCGGCAAGAACGTTGCTTGCCCCGAGCCCATCCCACGGGTGGGAACCCATCACGGCCATCCACTGCCGCTTGGTCAGTTCATACTTGCCCATCCAGTACCCGCTCTGCGTCACGATATGCGCCGGAGATTCCCCCGGACATTGGTCACATAGGGGTATTGCAGAGCCCATCAGGAATGACCCGGC
>CAIXUF010000897.1 GCA_903922535.1 Candidatus Hydrogenedentota bacterium | reverse complement strand
GGTGATTGGCCTGTTTCGCTACCAGCGCGACGTGCTCGCCGGACACGCCCTCACCCACCGCGATATGGCCATGCTGGCCTGCATTGCCGGTGGCGTGACACTGCTCTGCTTTGTGTCTGCCTACATCAAAGCGGCCATTGCCGGCCGCATCACGCGGCAGCGCATGTTGCCGCTGCTGGTGCTGGGCGCGGCAAGTTGGGCGCTGGTGCTGGGCATCGGCGGGGGGCTGGGCAGACTCCTCAAGACGGAGGCAACGGCAAAGGCATTCACGCCCAAGGCCAAGACCGCAGGACCCAACATCATCCTGTGCGCCGCGGACGCGCTGCGCGCCGACTATCTGCATGTGTATTCGCCGGAGGCAAAAGCCGTCACCCCGACCATTGACGCCTACGCGAAGGACGCCGTGCTCTTCCGCCAGGCCTTCGCGCAGGCATCGTGGACCAAGCCCTCCTTTGGAACCATGTTCACCGGCCGCTATCCCGAGGCGCACCGCGCCACCACCAAGACCGGCATGCTCTCCGCTGAGATCCCCACGCTTGCCGGACTCCTGCAGGATGCGGGCTATTACACAAAGGGCTTCGCGAACAACCCGAACGTCATGAGCGTGTTCGGATTTGACCGGGGCTTCAGCGATTACGTTGATCTCAAGCCCGACCCGCTCTTCGGCGCGAGCGACGCCTCCATGCGCCTGTCCATGTACCAGGTGATGCGCAAGGTCTTTCTGACGCTGGAGGGCAAGGTGCGGCGCGGCAAACTGCGCATCACCGACTTCTACCAGCCGGCCGAGGCCGTGACCGATGAGGCGCTGCGCTGGATGGACAGTGACAGCAAGCCCAAAGACACGCCGTTCTATCTCTACCTGCACTACATGGACACGCACGACCCGTTCGTGGACTACAACAACCCCGGCGTGGGCTATGCCCGCGCGCGCATGGAAAACCCCGACCCGGCCAAGTATCTCGACAAGATGCGCGGCGCCTACATCAGCGACATCGAGCACCTCGACAAGCACCTGGCGCGGCTCTTCGACGGGCTCAAGCAGCGCGGGCTCTATGACAACACGCTCATCGTTTTCGTGGCCGACCATGGCGAGGAGTTTTACGATCACCACGGCTGGTGGCATGGCCAGACGCTGTACAACGAACTGGTGCATGTTCCGCTCATCGTCAAGCTGCCCGGCGGCATCAAGGCCGGCGAAACAAGCAGCGACCTTGCCCGGCTGGTCGATCTGGCACCGACCATGCTCCAGTTCGCGGGGCAGCCGCCCGCACAGGGCATGTCCGGCCAGTCGCTCATCGACACGCAGGGCAACTTCAACAACGCGAACATTGTCTGGTCCTACGCTGAAAACGATTTTGAGGACAACATCCTGCAAGCGGTGCGCAACCGTGACAACACAATCATCCACGCCAACGCGGACAACCCGCGCGGCACGAAGCCGGTCGAGTTGTACGACCGCAAGGCGGACCCGGCAGAGAAGAGCAACCTCGCCGGGAAGCCGGAGGTGGCGGACACGCAGCAGCAGTTGGACAAGGTGCTGACGGACTACCAGCACGCCAGTGCGGAGAACGCGCTCGAGCCCGCAACCGCGGAAATCAGCGATGAAACGCGCCAGCAGTTGGAATCCATCGGCTACCTCAACAAGAAGTAGAAGGTGGATGGAGTTCCCGTGGTTTCCGCAGTGTATGTGAAGTTGTGCGAAGCAAAACGGAACGCACCGTCTTGGTTACAGATCAGACAGACACATAAAAGCCCAAGGCTTCGTTGCGAAACCTTGGGCTTTCCTGTCTACTTCGCTCTCGTTCCCAAATTGCATTTGGGAACGCACTTGTCCGCGAAGTTGTACTTCGCCTCAAATCCCGTTCTTGTTCAGGAAAACCATCTCTTCCGGTGACCGGTCGACGACGGGCGTGTAGCCGGCCAGCGGCTTGATCTGCTGGTGGTAGGCGTCGAGGAAGCTGAAGGGCTGCGGGAAGTACTGCTCCTCCATCTCCGCGGGCGGCACGATCCAGTTCGGCGCGCCGACGATGCACACCGGCGCGTCGAGTTCGTCGAAGGCCATCTGTGTCAATTGGCCCGCGATGGTGTGCAGGTAGCTGCCGCGCTCGCAGGCGTCGCTGGCCACGATGATCTTGCCGGTCTTCTTCACGGAATCAAGCACCGGGCCGTAGTTGAACGGCACCAGCGTGCGGCCGTCGATGATTTCGACGGAAACGCCGAATTCGGACTCGAAGCGCTTTGCTGCATCCACCGCGCGGTAGAGCGTCGCGCCGAAGGTGAGGATGGTCAGGTCCTTACCTTCCTTTATGATCGCGGGCTCGCCGATGGGCAGCGTGTAGTATTCGGCGGGCACGCCGCCGGGCTGGAAGATTTCGGGCTGGTTGTAGAGCCGCTGGCTCTCGAAGAACACGACCGGGTCGCTGCCGCGCATG
>CAIXUF010000896.1 GCA_903922535.1 Candidatus Hydrogenedentota bacterium | reverse complement strand
GCCCGATTACAGTGACCGGGCTCACCAACTGCACCCAGTACACCTTCACCGTGACGGCCACGAACGGGACCGGAACCGGTCCCGCCTCTGCGCCGTCGGGCGTCGTGACGCCGGGACCGGCACCCGCCGCACCGACGGCCGTCTCGGCCATGGGAGGCAACGCAACCGCCACGATAACCTTCACCGCGCCTGTGGTGTGCAATCCGATCACCGGATACAGGGTCATCTCGACTCCGGCGGGCGCCATCACACCCGCCGGCGCGCTGGCCAGCCCGATCACGGTGACGGGGCTCACCAACTGCACGTCCTACACCTTCACCGTGACGGCGGTCAACTCGACCGGCAGCAGTCCCGCATCGGCGGCGTCGAACGCCGTGATACCGGCGGTGATGCCGGGCGCGCCAACCAGCGTGACGGCAGTGGCCGGCAACGCGACCGCAGCCGTGACCTTCACGGCGCCGGCCGGAACCTGCGGAATCACCAAATACACGGTGACCGCGAACAATCCCGCCATCCCGCCCGTCTCGGGCGCTGCAAGCCCGATTACAGTGACCGGGCTCACCAACTGCACCCCGTACACCTTCACCGTGACGGCGACGAACGGGACCGGAACCGGCCCCGCCTCTGCGCCGTCAGGCGTCGTGACACCGGGACTTCCACCCATCGCGCCGACGCTCGTCTCGGCGACGGCAGGCAACGCGAGCGCCACGATAACCTTCACCGCGCCGGTTGGATGCCTTCCGATCACAGGATACGTGGTCAACTCGGTTCCGCCGGGCGCCATCACGCCCCCGGGCGCGCTGGCCAGTCCGATCACGGTGACGGGGCTCACCAACTGCACGCCCTACACCTTCACCGTGACGGCGATCAACGCGATCGGCAATGGAACCCCGTCGGCGGCGTCGAACATCGTGACGCCGGAAGCGCTGCCGGGTGCGCCGACCGGTGTCATTGCCATGGGCGGCAACACGATTGCCACCGTGACCTTCTCGCCGCCGGCCGGAAGCTGCGGGATCACCAAGTACACGGTGACCACGAACGTTCCCGCCATCCCGCCCGTCTCGGGCGCCGCAAGCCCGATAGTGGTGCCGGGGCTGACCAACGGCACGGCCTACACCTTTAATGTGACGGCAACCAACGGGGCCGGAACCGGCCCCGCATCGGCACCGGTGCCCATCCAGTATCCGCCGATTGTCGGGACTATAACGATCAACAACAACGCGCTTTACACGAACAACGCCAACGTCACCCTGTCTATGACCTGGTCGGGCGGCGGCGGGACCGGCGTGACCCTGATGCGGTTCAGCGACAACGGGGCAAACTGGACGCTGTGGCAGACGGTGGCGGCAAGCGCCGCCCACACGCTGGTGACGCCGGACGGCACCAAGACGGTTCGGGTGCAGTTCCGCGACTCGATCGGCAACGTGTCCCCCGTCTTCAGCCACGCCATACTGCTGGACACCACGCCGCCGACGGGCACCATCAAGATCAACAACGGCGCGTTGACCACCACGTCACTCAACGTGACCCTGAACCTGACCTACACGGACGGCGTTGGTGGTTCGGGTGTCAGGAGCATGCGGTTCAGTGACAATGGCTCAACGTGGACGCTGTGGCAGCCGGTGGCGGCGAGCACCCCCCACACGCTGCCCGCGGGCAATGGGAACCATACGGTCCGGGTGCAGTTCTCCGACGCCGCAGGCAACTACTCCCTGGTGTACAACGCAGTCATCAGGAAGATATAGCGGGACGGGCATCCCGCGCGCAAACCGCGCCGAATGCTGAAGAAGCAGTGCAAACAAGGGTTCCGGGGATGGAGCAATCCATCCCCGGAACCCAAGCAGTGCCGCCGCGCGATAACCGTATCAACAAGAACAGCGACAGCCCCAGAAAGGAAAGGAGAGAAGATGAACACGGCATCATTTCAACCGGCACACCCGGGCATGGCACGCTTTCGGCGAACTGCGGCCAGGGTGGCAATCCTGGCGCCATTTGTACTGGCATGCGTGCTGACGACCGCGGCCCAGGCGCAGTTTACCAAGAGTCCAAGCATCAGCAAGTTCACCCAGGAACTACGCGGCGCAGGCCCCGGAGGCATTCCCGTCGCCGTGCCCGACGGCACCCGGAACTGGCCGGGCGGTGTCGCCGCGAATCACTACACGATCGACATTGAGCAGTTTTCCGACCAGTTGCACCCCGACCTGCCAGGCCCAACCACCCTGTGGGGCTACAATCCCGAAACCGCACTCGGCGTCAACGGCACGCCCGTGCCAAGACACCTCGGTGGCATCATCATCGCCACGAAGGGCACGCCAACGCAGATTACGTTCCGCAATATGCTGCCGAACGCGCATATTCTGCCCGTTGACACGACAATCATGGGTGCCATGGACGCGCAGAACCGGACCTCGACCCACCTGCACGGCGGTTTTGTGCCGTGGATCAGCGACGGGGGACCCTTCGCGTGGTGGGATCCGCAGGGCAACAAGGGGGTGAGTTTCCTCAGCAACGAGGTGCTGCGGCCCGGCGAGGCCGTTCCTGACGACGAGGCAGAGGTGTACTATCCCAATCAGGAAACGGCACGCATGGAGTGGTATCACGACCATGCCCTCGGAACCACCCGCCTCAACGCCTATGCGGGTATTGCCACCGCCTATATCATCCGGGACAATTTTGAACGCTTCCTCGTCAACTGGGCAGGCCTGCCCAAATTCATCGAGGACGGCGGACGCGAACTGCCGATCGTTATTCAGGACAAGATCTTCATGCCCCAGGACGATCCCACCTTTCCCGGCAGCGCGAAAACCGCCGGCAGTTTGTGGTACCCCTATGTATACGACCCCCTTCGTTGGGAACTGCAATCCGGTATGCCCTCCCCGCCTGCTGTCTCGTGCGTGCCGGAGATGTTTGGGGACACGATGCTGGTGAACGGCACGCCCTATCCCAAGGCAACCGTGGACCCGCGCCGCTACCGTCTGCGCATCCTGAACGCCTGCCAGGCGCGGTTCCTGAACCTGCAGCTCTACGAGGACGACGGAACCGGCCAGCCCGATGTCCAAAAGCCGGGACCTGACTTCCTCGTGATCGGAACGGAAGGCGGCTTCCTGGCGCGCGCGGTGAGTGTGCCCTCGAAGGGAATGAACATCACCCTGAATGACCCGGGCAATCCCGGCAATCCCACGGTCGACCCCGCCGATCCCGGCGGCAGTCTACTAACCGCTCCCGCGGAACGCTGGGACGTGGTCGTCAACTTTCATGGAAAAGGCGGGAAGAAGTACATCCTGTGCAACGACGCGCCGGCCCCGTTCCCGATGGGCGATGCTGTGAACGATTATCCGAACGCGGACAATCCCAATGGCAACACCCAGGTTCTCATGCGTTTCGAGGTCAAGCAGGACGATTCCTCCATTGCCAAGGACAGGTGGTCATTCATCGGTCCGGGCACCCCGCTGGCAGGCGCATTCTTCACCGGAATCGACAGGCCGCTGGCCGTTCCAGACCCGAAAGCCCCCGATTGGTGGTTCAACTGGCTTACGGCAAGGGCGGTGCCGCTGCCCATTCCAACCCGTGCGGGAATCACGGTACGGCAAGTGACATTGAACGAAACATTTGACGAGTTTGGCCGCCTCATTCAGATGGAAGGCAACAACGTTGCCACCGGTCCCGAAGATTTTTCGCGGCATTACGACACTTCCGCCACGGAAACCCCGACCGTCGGCGACACGGAGGTGTGGCAGATCGTCAACCTTACAGGGGACACGCATCCCATCCACTTCCACCTCGTCAATGCGCAACTCCTGTCCCGGCAGCCGTTCGATGTGGAGGAGTACCTCGAAACGCCAGTCGGACAGACAGCCGCACCAACATTCACCGGACCGGCCCGCGGCCCCCTGCCCACGGAGTTGGGCTGGAAGGAGACTTTCAAGTCAAACCCCGGCGAGGTTACTACCGTGATCATGAAGTTCAAGCTGCCGCAGGTTCCCTTTGCTGTGCCTGAAAGTCCGCGCACGGGGGGCTACGAGTATGTGTGGCACTGCCACATTCTGGACCACGAAGAACACGACATGATGCGGCCGCTGGTGGTAATGCCACCCGCATAAACCGCCCCAGCCCTTCAGAGATGGCAGACCGGCAATGCCCAGGACATCGGCGATCAATTTGCCCACGTGGTGGCGCTGAAATCGCCCGGTCTCACGGGCCTCCATGACATGGCCGGAAATGCATGGGAGTGGGGCGGGGGCTGGTCCGACCCCCACCGCCGATGCGGTCACCAACCCTCCCGGACCGGCGGCGGGGGCGCGAAAGATCATCCACGGAGGCGCTCGGAAAGTGACCGGACAGAACTGCCGCTCCGCGTTCCGGGGGGACATGCCGCCGACGAAATTGAACACCACTATCGGCTTCCGGGTGGTCCGGAACTGGGCGCGCGTTCCTTGCCGGCAGGCAGAGAACGCTGCGGCACGGTCCTTTCAGAAGACCCTGGGGGTGAGCCTGTGCGCGTCCTGACTTATTTGGCTTCCAGATGCAGCGCAAACTCCGCAACGGCGGGGCAGGTTGCAGCTTTGGTGATGCGCAGGCGCACCTTGTCCGTGGTGATGTCCTCGCCGCGCCAGAGGCGGCGGTTGCCAATGCCGGTGCCCTTCGCGAATTCTTTCCATCCAGTGCCGTCCCACTGGTCAAGCGCCCAGCCATCCACGCGCAAACCGAGAGGCAGGTATTCGCGCAGGCTTACGACGTTAAAGGTGGTCTTCTTGCCGAGGTCGAGCGTGAGTTCGGGCGTCAACTGGGCATCGTCGGTGCACCAGTAGCTGTTGCGGTCACCGTCATTGACATGCGCGGCGGCGTACCTTGCGTCATCGCCGCGAACGTTGCTGGCTTCGGCCTTCGCACCGCGGGCGAGATCCGTGCCGAAGGTGGCTTCGAGGCGGCGGCCGAATTCACGCAGTGAGGCAAGATCAATATCGTTGATTTGGCCGCGCCGATCAGGCGGCAGGTTGAGAATAAGGTTCGCGCCGCGCCCGACGGATTCAAAGTAGATCTTCATCAGGTTTTCGGGGGTGCGAACCTTTTTGTCCTCTTTCGCATGATAGAACCAGCCGGGACGGATGGAAACGTCGACCTCGGCGGGCATCCACAACTCACCGTTGCGCGTGCCGTTCTCGCCCTCCTCATACTTGGTCTGTCCGGGGCACGGCGCCTGACCGTCCAGTCCGTGGGGGGTGTAGGTGGCCCAGCAGGGATCGCCGGCATGGCCGCCCTCGTTGCCTATCCAGCGGATGTCGGGGCCGACATCGCTGAACATCATGGCGGCGGGCTGGAGTTCACGGACAATCTGCCGCGTCACATCCCACCCGTAGTAGGTGGTGCGGTCAATGCTGCGTTTTTCCTTTGCGCCGCCGTACCAGCCATCGCCGCCGTTGGCGCCGTCAAACCACACCTCAAAGATGGGTCCGTAATTGGTGAGCAGTTCGCGCAGCTGGTTGCGGTAGTACTCAATGTACTGGGGGCTGCCGTAGGTGGCCTGGTTGCGGTCCCAGGGCGAAAGGTACACACCGAACGTGAGCCCCTGTTTGCGGCACGCGTCGGATATTTCGCGGACCACGTCGCCCTTGCCGCCGCGCCAGGGACTTTCCTTCACCGAATGGTCCGTGTACTTCGAGGGCCAGAGGCAGAACCCGTCGTGGTGCTTGCAGGTGAGAACAAGCCCCTTCATGCCCGCGGTGCGGGCGGCGCCCACAATCTGGTCCGCGTCGAAGTCCGTGGGGTTGAACACCGAGGGCGACTCGTCGCCATAGCCCCATTCCTTGTCGGTGAACGTGTTGGTGGTGAAATGGATGAAGCCGTAGAACTCCGTCGCATGCCATTGGAGTTGCCGTTCGCTCGGCAGGACACCATAGGGCTTCGGCGCTTCGGCGGTGGCGGCAAAAAGGGGTCCCAGCGTCAACAGGCTCACCATGGCAAGGGTCATTTTGGTCGGTCCTTTCTCAGTGCCCGGGCACGCGGCCCAAGGATAATGCACTTCACATACCAGCACGGGGCTGGTCCTATGACACCATTATCGGGGGGCAGAATGCCGATTACAAGTGAACGAAGCAGGCCGCGCATGTCCTTGACCGCGCAAGTTCACTGCGACATAATGAACAAGTCGGATACATCGCCACCGGATCGCACCCGTCCATTCTCGGACCGACGCGGTCACCGGTCTTTGGACACGCGCGATTTGATCAGGAGCCGGCCCGGCAACACAGCAAAAAAGGAGCGAAGAATGAAACATGCCTTTCCCATATTCGTGACGCTGTTTTCGGTACTTTGTGTGGCGCAGTCCTCCCAAGCGGTCGATGGGGACACTCCCCAACGCTTCATCACCGGTTCCAATGCCTTCAGCAAACAGTTTATCGACGCGCCGGTGTTCCATATGCTGCCCATTCCGGGAACCGAGGCATTCCGGGCTGTCATTCGTCAGGAAGGACAAGAGTGGACGGTTCAGTCCGCGAAACCTGTGCTGGACTTGGAGAGCGTGTGGAAACAGATAGGCGCCAAGAAGTTCACGCTGGACTTCACCTGGAAGGATGCGCAGGGGGCATTGCTCCGGGAGGAAAGCAGTGAACGGGTGAAGGCCCCTGATTTCGCGGGCTTCTCCGAACCGGCCGCCGATTGGGGCGCTGCGGCGGACCGAAATATTGCCTACCTGATTCATGAGTCCGACCACAACACCACCGCGCCCTACCACGAGCCGGGGGTGCCGGTCTGGATTTGGGCCGCCACGCCCCACCACGAGGCCAGCTATCCCTGCATCACCATCAACAACCTGATCTGGGCTTTTCTGGGGCACATCAAGAACGACGGCCCCCAAAGCGCGGAAGCGCTTCGGCTTGCCCGGGCCAGTGCCGACTGGGCGCTGGAACACCGCCAGCC
This sequence comes from Candidatus Hydrogenedentota bacterium, assembly GCA_903922535.1. The sequence goes on along the minus strand of CAIXUF010000896.1, from coordinate 1,066 downwards.
CGACAGCGGCGCCCTGCCCCTCTTCCCTTATTCGACCATCACCAAGGGCAAGTTCGGCGGAAGCGTCGAAGGCGAGGCGGTCAACCTGCTTCGGGCGTCCTGGGTTGCGATAAGTTTCGTCGACCTGTATTCGGTGACCCGGCACGAGCCTTATCTGGCCTATGCCCGGCACATCGCCGACACCACCGTCAAATTCCAAAACGCGGACGGGAGCTTTCCCTACCGGGTCAACCCCGCAACCGGCGCGGTGACCGAGCAGTACAATTGCAGTGTCATGGAATTTGTGGAATTGGCGGAGAAACTCGACGCGTACGGATTCGACGCGCGCCGGGCCATGGCCGCACAGCGCGCGCTGGAATGGGCGCTGGCCTACGTGTGCACGACCAACAACTGGAAGGCGGCCTATGAGGATGTGGGCGAAATGCGGTTCTACACGAATCTCTCCCAAATGCCGGCGCAGCAGTTGGTCCGCTATCTCTGCCGGCACAAGGATGAGAACCCGGCCTATCTTCCCCAGGCCGTCCGCCTGAACCGTTGGATCGAGGATCAGTTTGTCACCTTCGGTCCCGGAAACGAGTCTTCTCCGGTGCGCGTGAAGGGCCCGCTGGTGTTCGAACAGTTTGTCTGCTGGTGGCCGATGGACGGCCATACGGCCAATTGGATTCTATCGCTCATCGCACTGCACAGGGCCACCGGCGAAAGCATCTATCTGGAGAAGGCCAAGGCGGCGGCCAACGCCATCTGCGCCGAGCAATACGAAGACGGCCAGTTCTCCACCTGGGGCCGGGATTTCGAGACCGGAGAATCACCGGCCAAGAGCGACAACTGGTACAACGCCGGCGCGTTTTCCGACTGGGCCCTGTATACCCTCGCGCAATACACAAAGGGCCTGGCCAAAAAATAGCATGAAGGGTGGCCGGCAAAACTGGCTCCACCCGCCGAGAATCCTAATCCCCAAGGGAGTTCCCCCGGCTCTGCCGGGGTGGCAGTAAGAGTTTGACATTTCCGGGAGTCTGTTTGGATACGCAGGGCAAGTGCGGACAAGGCGCCCAAGACGCGTCCGCGG
>CAIXUF010000895.1 GCA_903922535.1 Candidatus Hydrogenedentota bacterium | reverse complement strand
GTGGCAAATCTTCGAGATTGGCGCCGACGGCTCGGGACTGCGGCAAGTCACGCGCGGCGACGACCCGGATGTGGACAATTATGATCCCTGCTATCTGCCCGACGGGCGGGTCATGTTTTGTTCCACGGCCTATTTCACAGCCGTGCCCTGCGTGAACGGGTCCACCCGCTGCGCAAACCTGTTTCGCATGGACGCGGACGGCGCGAACATGCACCAGCTTTGTTTCGACCAGGAGCACAACTGGTGCCCCACGGTGCTGCCCAACGGCCGCGTGCTCTATCTGCGCTGGGAGTACACGGACACGCCGCACACGCACGACCGCGTGCTGTTCCACATGAACCCGGACGGCACCGGGCAGATGGAGTATTACGGGAGCAATTCCTACTGGCCCAACGCGCTGTTCTACGCGCGGCCCATCCCGGAACACCCGAACGAGTTTGTCGGCATCGTGACCGGCCACCATGGCGTGCCCCGCATGGGCGAACTGGTGCTCTTTGACGTTACCCGCGGGCGGCGCGAATGCGAGGGCGCCGTGCAGCGCATCCCCGGCTGGGGCAAAAAGATCGAATGGGGCGCCGATCAGCGCTATGACTCCCCGTTGATTGCCGACAACCTCGTCGATGCCTCGTGGCCAAAGTTCCTGCACCCTTATCCGCTCAGCGACAAGTACTTTCTGGTGTCGTGCAAGCCCACACCCGACGCGTTGTGGGGGCTCTACCTCGTCGATGTCTTCGACAACATGCTGCTGCTCCGGGAAGAACCCGGCTATGCCCTGTTTGAGCCGGTGCCGTTGCACAAAACGCCGCGGTCGCCGGTGATTCCGGATGTCACAAAACCGGATCGCGACGACGCGCTCGTCTATATGTCGGATGTTTACGCGGGCGGTGGCCTGCGCGGCATACCGCGCGGCGAGGTCAAGTCGCTGCGCCTGTTCACCTACCACTTCCTCTACCCCGGCATGGGCGGGCCGCAGGCCGTCGTGGGCATGGAAGGGCCGTGGGACATGCGACGCACGCTGGGAACCGTTCCGGTGGAGGGGGACGGCTCGGCGTACTTCCGCGTGCCGGCGAACACGCCCATCTCGGTGCAACCGCTGGACAAGGAGGGGAAGGCACTGCAACTTATGCGAAGCTGGTTCACGGGCATGCGCGGCGAGGTCGTCTCCTGCGTCGGCTGCCATGAGAGCCAGAATTCCGCGCCACAGCAGCGGCAAACGACCGCCTTCCGCCGCGAGCCTTCCGACATCACGCCCTGGCACGGACCGGCGCGCGGCTACAACTACGACCGCGAATTGCAGCCCGTGCTCGACAAGTACTGTGTTGGATGCCACAACGGCAACCCCGCCATTCCCAACCTGAAGGACCGCACGCACATCACCGACTACACCAGCGTGTTTCACAACGGCGGCGTGGACGCCGCGCATTTCTCCCAGTCCTACGCGAACCTGCACCGCTTCGTGCGGCGGCCGGGGCTGGAAAGCGACTATCACATGCTGACGCCCATGGAGTTCCACGCCGATTCCACCGAACTGGTGCAGATGCTGCGCAAGGGCCACCACAACGTGAAACTGGACGACGAGGCGTGGGACCGGTTGATCACGTGGATTGATTTCAACGCCCCGTTCCAGGGCACCTGGACGGAGCTTGCGGGAAAAGAGCGCGTCGAGTCCCCCGCCGCGCGGCGGCGCGCACTGCTCAAGAAGTACGCGGGCATGGACGTTGATCCCGAGGCCATTGTGAATGCGCCTGCCGCGCCGGTCGAGCCCGTCATCCCCGAGCAATCCGCGGTCGCGCAGCCGCCGGTCAAGTGTGCCGGCTGGCCCTTTTCGGCCGATGAGGCGAAGCGGCGCCAAGAAGCGGCGGGGACTTCCGAGAGGACAATCGACCTGGGCAACGGGAACACGCTGTATCTTGTGCGCATCCCGGCGGGCGACTTCGTCATGGGCGACGCCGTCGGGTTGGCGGATGAAAGTCCGGCCCACGCGGTGCACGTCGCCAAGCCCTTCTGGATGGGTACCTGCGAGATCACCAACGCACAGTTTGCCTGTTTCGACCCGAAACACGACAGCGCTGTTGAGTCCAAGTTCTCGATGCAGTTCGGCGTGCGCGGTTTTTATGTGAACGGCCCCGACCAGCCTGTGGTGCGCGTTTCCTGGAACGACGCGATGGCTTTCTGCGCATGGTTGAGCGCCAAGACAGGCGGTCCTGTCACCCTGCCCACGGAGGCGCAATGGGAGTATGCCTGCCGCGCCGGGACCGACACGCCCTTCTTCTACGGCGATCTCAACACGGACTGGTCGCCCTACGCCAATCTCGCCGACGCCAAACTCAGCGAGTTCGTCTGCCACACGTACAAGAAGGAGCGCGAACCCTGGACCGCCGCGAGCAAGTACGACGACTGGATTCCCAAAGACGCCCGCTTCAACGACGGGGGCTTCCTGTCCGACGGCACCGGACTGTACAAGCCCAATGCATGGGGACTCCACGACATGACCGGCAATGTGGGTGAATGGACGCGCAGCGACTATAAGCCCTATCCCTATTCCGACAACGACGGGCGGAATGGCGGATCATCCACGGAAAGCAAGGTTGTCCGAGGCGGTTCCTGGCACGACCGCCCCGCACAGGCCCGTTCCGCGTATCGCCTAGCATACAGAACGTATCAGCCGGTCTACAACGTCGGGTTCCGCATCATTTCCGAAGAATAGGCAAAGAGGTGTCGCCGAAAGGCGCGCTTCACCGCTTTATTGCGAGCCCAAACCGCGTGCGGCGGCGATTCGTTGCAGAAAGGACGGTTGCGTCACGGACGGACACAGACTTGCACGGACGGACACGGACACAAACCGATTGACTGGCGAGGGCGTTTGTCTTGCACTTTCCAAGCAGAAGGGCGGAGCCCGACGAACCGGTTTTTCTTCCGCGAATCTCCACCCAAGACGGTTTGGGGCTGCTAAGAAAACACGAGCGCCGCAGGGGGACTGCCACCGATTTCAGCCAAACGCCCAACTGTGCGGCAAAGACCGCAACCTGAAATCGGTGGCTGTACCCGTGTTCGCGTGGCAGACCATCGCAGCCGCAGTGATTGGGACCGGTCAACCTGATAATATGTTCTGGTCGACCAACAAGGAGGGTCATGCCGTGCGAACTGCTTTAACGATGGGAACCATTGTGATGTGTCTTGTCGCGGCGGGGGCTATGCGTCCGTGCATGGCGCAGGAGCAGCCGCAAAAGATCCAGGTGCAGGCGGTGGAGTTCGTGGAGAAGACCATCTACCACTCCCCCGAGACACCGGGATACACGTCATGGGTCGGACTGTGGCAGTTGCCGAACGGAACAGTCTGCTGCGATTTCCGCCAGGTGACCGGCCCCAAGGACAATCCCGTTTCCTGTGTGCCAGTCCTTGCGTCACAGGACAGCGGAACCACGTGGACCGTACTGAACACGGCCAAGCCTTCCGAGGATGCGGGTATGCTGGGCGGGTATACCGTTTCGGCCGACGGCTGCCGGGGCATGGCGGTGATGCCCGATGGAACGCTGGTGCGGCCGGTCGGTCCTTCGGGCGACAAGAAAGATTCCGGGTTCATTCTGCGATCCACAGATGCGGGAAAGACGTGGAGCGGGAAGATTTACTTCCTGCCAATGGAGGAGTACAGGACCTGGCCCACGCTGGTCCGTCCGCTCCGCGACGGACGGCTGGTCCTGTTTGCCGGATGCTGGAAACGGGGTGACTGCGCCGCTGGCACGCGGCCTGACGCCATGTTCGCGGGCGGTCAGGAAGGGATGCTTCCCAACATGACCAAGATGATGTTCGTCTCCGCAGACAAGGGCCTGACATGGGGCGCGCCGATCATCCTCATGCCCGCGAGCGTGGGTTCCTGCGAGGAGAGCGATTTCTGTGAACTGCCCAACGGCGATCTATTCTGGGTCCACCGCGCGGAGCATTACCCGGATCATCAGACCGACCTGCCGCCGCATGCCGCGAAAATGGGGTCCACCCCGCCCGAGTGCTATTGGTACAGCGACCGCCTGCAGAGCATCGTCCGCAAAGAGGGGGACACCTTTGTGGCGGGAAAGTCCGAGCCCGCACCCTTCCCGCACAGCGGTTATCCCTGCGTGCTGGGAACGCGCGAGGGCGTAATCCTTCACCTGGCCACCGGAGAGTCCCACTGGTCGGCCGACATGGGCAAGACCTGGAACACCCTTGTGGCGGACGGTAAAGCGATCAGCACGTACTACTATCCGAAGGCCATTCAGATGGCCGATGGAAAGATTCTCTGTGTCGGCCACTTCGGCAGCGACGACGTGTATGGCACCGTGGATCAAAGTATCCGGCTGCAGACGTTTCGATTGGCGATCAGGAACGCCCCGGTGCAACCTTAACCCGCATGTCTGACCCCGTCATTGCGGGCGAAGCGAAGCAATCTCTTGCCCGCAATGGCCCAACATTTGGATTATCGTTACAAGAGATTGCTTCGCTTCGCTCGCAATGACGGCCTGGCTCGTGTTCTTGAGAGACACGCTCCTTCGCCGTTACCTTGTGCATGCTTGGTGTGAAAAGGTGAGGCATTCGGATCAAAGGCAAGAACACCCGGTGACTTAGGCGTTCGAAACTGATACTATGAATCGGTCAACCAACCAGGAGGATCAAGCCGTGCGAAATGTTTTGGTGATGGGAATTGTCACGATCTGCATCGTTGCCGCATGCGGCACTGCGCTGGCCACGCCCGCGGAGATGGCCGATGCGCGAAACTGGGTGGACGCGCAATTCGGCGACGCCGCCGCGCCCGCGCCCGCAGGAAGCCTCACGCTGCTCACCCACTTCGACGTGGTTTGGAGGAACTGCCGTGTGGACCGCCCGCTCACATTGGGCACCAGCGAATACCACCGCGGCCTGTTCACCCACGCCCCTGCCGATGTGCTGGTGAAGCTGCCCAGTGCGGGCGGCAAATTCACCGCCGGTGTCGGTGTGGACAGCAATGACCAGACGCGCGGCGGCCGCGGCACCGTTGTCTTCACCGTTGCTGTGGGCGAGGCCAAAGAGGCCTTCAAGTCGCCCGTGCTGCGCGAGGGAATGGCACCGGCACCCGTCAGCGTCGATCTTGGCGGCGCGACGGAGTTCCACCTTCAGGTGGGTGACGGCGGCGACGGAAACGGTTGTGACCAGGCGGACTGGGTGGACGCCAAGGTTGTGCTGGCCGACGGCCACGTGATCTGGCTGGGCGATCTTCCGATCGTGGACGGAAAGGCGGAAGCTGCCGCTTCTCTTGCGAAGGTCCCGCCCTTCTCTTTCAAGTACGGCGAGAAGACCTTTGCCGAACTGCTGCCCGGTTTCGAGAAGAAGGCGACCACGACACGGCTTGATGATGCGCGCGTCCAGCACGAACTGCGTTATACCAACACCGCAACCGGTTTGGAAGTGCGGTGCGTCGCCGTCGAGTACCTGGATTATCCCACCGTGGAGTGGACGCTCTATTTCAAGAACACCGGCGTGAAGGACACGCCGATTCTCTCGGACATTCAGGCGCTCGACGCGTGTTTCAACCGGCTTTCCGACGAGGTCTACACCCGCTTCTCGCGGCAGGGCGAATTCACGCTGCACCACCACACCGGCAGCCTCTGCGCGCCCAACGACTATGAACCCCACACGTCCGTGCTGAAGGCGAAGGAATCCAAGAAGCTTGCGTCGGCCGGCGGACGCGGCAGCAACGGCGATTTCCCCTATTTCAACATTGAATGGCCCGGCGGCGGCGTCATCGCCGTGGTGGGCTGGCCCGGCCAATGGAACGCGGCCTTCACCCGTGATGACGGGGCCGGGCTGCGCGTGGCCGCAGGGCAGGAGTTGACCCATTTCACGCTCCATCCCGGCGAAGAGGTGCGGTCACCGCTCATCGTGCTTCAGTTCTGGCAGGGCGATTCCGTGGACGCACAGAAGACCTGGCGGCGCTGGATGATCGCGCACAACGTCCCGCGTGTCAACGGCCAACTGCGGCCCACGCATCTGTCGGGCTGCTCCTCCCATTTCTTCGGCGAAATGGTGCATGCCGACGAGGCCAGCCAGTTCAAGTTCATTGATCGGTATGTCGAAGAGAAGATCCCCATCGACTATTGGTGGATGGACGCGGGCTGGTACATCATCGCATCCGACTGGCCCAACACGGGGACCTGGGAAGTGGACACCAAACGGTTCCCGCGCGGTCTGCGCGCCATCACCGACCACGCGCACGAGAAGGGCATCAACACCATCGTGTGGTTCGAGCCGGAACGCGTCACGCCG
>CAIXUF010000894.1 GCA_903922535.1 Candidatus Hydrogenedentota bacterium | reverse complement strand
GGCTACGGCGGCGGCATGAGCGGCATGGGCGGCATGGGCGGAGGCATGGGTGGCTACGGCGGCGGCATGAGCAGCATGGGCGGCATGGGCGGCATGGGTGGCATGAGCGGCATGGGTGGCATGGGCGGCATGGGCGGCGGCATGGGCGGCATGGGCGGCATGGGCGGCGGCATGGGCGGCATGGGCGGCGGCATGGGCGGCATGGGCGGCGGCAGCGATGTCACGGCCATCAGCAACATATCCGACCTGTTCAGCAGCATCAGCGACATGATGGTGGGCGAAATTCCGGCCACCACCGGCGCAATGGGCCTGCGCACCCAGGGGACCGGCGCCACGGCGGGACGCAACCAGCAGTTTGGCGGCGGCGGCTACAACGCCGCGCAGGGTGCCGCAGGGCTGGGCGGGGCCGGCGGAAGCAGCTCATTCGGCTTGGGCAGCGATGTTCTCAGCCTTCTTGAGCGTCTGGTTCCGCAGGTGCATGAGCCCTACACGGAAGAGCAGTTGTCGGACATGATTTACAATCCTGCCAACAACATGCTCATAGTCAAGAATACGCCCACCAACCTCGACAATTTCGAGAAGCAGTTGGCGCAGATTGACGTCACCCCGAAACAGGTGAGCATTGAGGCCAAGTTCCTCACGGTCAGTCTGAGTGACCTGAAGAAGATTGGCTTCAAGTGGGACACCTCGCTCAGCGACGCGAACAAGCGGGCCAACAAGATCACGTCACTGGATCAGACGACCTACAACTACGACATAAACGGCGACGGGGTGGACGAGGCCGTGCCCTTCTACACCAAGCCGAACGGCAGCCCCGTGATTAACAACACGATCACGAAGAACGCCATCACCGCGCTTGCGGACCCGACCTCTTCGGCGACGCCCACCTTCTCGATTTTGCACAACATCCTGAACAACGGCGACGGCGACAAAATCAACCTTACCTTCGACTATCTTGACAGTCTGGATTCGTCCGAACTGCTGAGCGCACCACGGGTCACCACCATGAACCGCAAGCCCGCCGTGGTAGCCGACTTCACGACCGACTATTACGTCACTTCGGTCGGCACGGAGATCATTGCGAACACCGGGTATTTGGGCAGTTCGGGCACGACGAATTTCGTGCAGAGTCTGACGCCGACGGCGTTCAACTTCGGCATCGCGCTGTCAGTCACCCCGCAGATTCGCGACAACGACCAGGTGCGCCTGTGGCTGAACCCCGAAGTGCGCACGAAGACCGGTGAAAAGTCCTTCGACCAGAAACAGGTTATCAACGGCCAGACCATCGACAACACGCTCAACCTGCCGACAACGTCGTGGCAGGCGGTGTGGACCAACGTGATTGTGCATGACGGCGACACGCTGGTCTTGGGCGGCATGGTCCGCGACGAATCGTCAAAGAGCGAACAGAAACTGCCCTACGTTGCGGACATTCCCGTGATAGGTTTCTTCTTCAAGGGCAAGAGCCACGAAGCCAAGCAGTCCAGCCTGCTCATCTTCGTGACGCCTGACATCATCGACTCCACCGGCGCGCGGTTCTTCGACATCGGCCGCGAGAGCACGACAACGACGCAGAACACGGGCAGCGTTGGGGCCGCCGAAAAGTCGGGAACCACCCCGGCAGCGCCCAAGCCGCTTAAGGCCTCCGGCAAGGGGGTCAACAAACCCACACCGGAAAGGTCGGTAAAGAGCGTTGCCCCGCCGACCCCGATCTCCTGACCAGCACAGAGAACAAACCAACCGGACGACGGGCGGTCCAGACGGACTGCCCGTCATTTTATTGAACATGCAATACGCCGTTTACAATGCTGTTCTTGCCTGCGCGGCGCCGCTGGCGCGGGCTTGGCTGGCCCTGAGCCGGAGGCACGGAAGTCTGCGCGAACGCTTCTCACCGCCCGTGCCCGGGGGCATGACCGGCGCTGTGTGGGTGCATGCCTGCAGCGTGGGCGAGGTAAACACGGTGCGTGCGCTCATTCCGGCATTGCGTTTGCGCTTTCCCGGCGTTCCCATCCTGCTTACGACAAGCACCCCGACCGGACAGGAACTCGCCCTGAAAACGGTCAAGGACGCGCAGGTGACATGGCTTCCCTTTGACACCCGTCCCGCCGTGCGGCGTTTTGTCGAACAGGTGCGGCCGCGCGTTCTTGTCCTGGTTGAGACCGAAATCTGGCCCAATCTGGTGCGGGAAACCCACAGGACGGGCTCGCCCGTGGTGGTTGTCAACGCCCGCCTGAGCCCCCGCCAGTTTCCCGCGTACCGTCGTTTCCGACGGCTGCTTCGCCCCGTCTTCGCCATGTTGACCGCCGTGGGCGCCCAGAATGAAACCTATGCGGCGCGGTACACCTTTCTGGGAACCGCCCCCGAAGCGCTTCATGTGACCGGCAATGTAAAGTTCGACGCCGTGGCCACGGAGGTGGATGCCCGGTCCCGATTGGATCTGAGAATCGGCTGCGGCTACGGCGCGGAGACTCCCGTTTTGGTGTTCGGAAGCACGCGCCCCGGAGACGAGGCGCTTGCGGCCCGGTGCTGGCGCACGCTTCGCGGCCGTTATCCCGATCTTCGGCTGGCTGTCGCGCCGCGCCACAACCAGCGCCTGGCGGAGGCGATGGAACCCTTTAAGGATGAATCCGTTGCGCTGCGTTCGGACCTGAAAGCGGGCCGGGGAGTTCGGGATGCGCGCGTGCTGTTCGTTGACACGATGGGCGAACTTGTCGCGTTCTATTCGTTGGCGGCGGTGGCCGTCATCGGGGGCAGTTTCTTCCCGGGTGTGGACGGCCACAACCCGCTTGAATCCGCCGCACTGGGCGTGGCCACCGTGTACGGCCCGCACATGGGCAATTTTCCGGAGGCATCCGAGGCGCTGCTGGCCGGGGGCGGCGCTGTCCAAGTGACAGATCCCGAACTGCTTTGCGAGACGCTGGAACGCCTGCTGTCCGACCCGCAGGCATGCAGGGCCTTGGGAACCCTTGGCCGCAGGGCGGTATTGGAGGAGCGTGGCGCGACAGAGCGCAACGCCGACCTTGTGGCCGGGGTGGTCGCGGCGCGGCCGGTCGCATAACGGGGAACACCGCGAATGGCGGAAAGAGAAAGCAGAATGACGCGCATCATAAACGGGGTGGCTGCATTGCCGGACCGGTCCCTCGCGCTGCTCGACAATCTGCTGGACCGTTTTCCCCGGTGCATGGGGGACACGCCCACGGCGGCGCTGCTGATTGCGCCCGCGCTGCTTGTGCTGGGGGCGTTCTCGTTTGCGCCGATGGTGAACTCCTTCGTGCTCAGCCTGCACGGCGGCAAGCGGGGCGCGGGGGGCTTTGTTGGTTTGGGCAATTATCTCGACGCGACGCAATCCGGGGAGTTTTGGCGGAGCCTTTCCGTCACTGTGTACTATGTGCTGGGCACCATCCCCGCCATGCTGGCGCTCAGCTTCCTGATCGCGCTGGCGCTGCACCGCATCGCCCGGGCCCGCAGCTTCTTTCGCACCCTCTTCTTCCTGCCCTATGTCAGCTCCGTCGTGGCTGCGGCCATGGTGTGGCGGTGCCTGTTCAACCCGCGCGGCGGCGTGTTTAACCTGCTGCTCGCGTGGGTGGGGGCCGCCCCCCAGCAATGGCTGCTGGAATCGCGCGGTGTGCTGCACCTGCTCACGGGGGGCGCGGTTGATCCCTCTGTCGGGCCGAGTCTCGCGCTGTGCTGCATCATGCTTTTCGACATTTGGCACGGGTGCGGTTTCATGGTGGTTGTCTTTCTCGCCGGGTTGTCGTCCATTCCGCGGGAAATTGAAGAATCGGCGCGCATCGACGGCGCGGGTGGTTTGCGCACGACATGGAACATCACGCTGCCGCTGCTGTCGCCCACCGTGTTCTTCCTTGCAGTGGTCGGGGTCGTTCGGGCCTTTCAGGCGTTCAACAGCTTCTACGCCCTGACCCAGGGCGGCGGCAACACGCAGGACACACGCAATCTCATCCTCTACATCTACTCTCAGTTCTACGATTACGGATACTGGGGCTACGCCACAGCGGTCTCCACCCTGCTCACCCTGGCCATTGTGGCGCTTACTGCCGTGCAGTGGCGGTTTGTCGGGCGCCGGGTGCACTACTCATGAGGCGGGCGGTTCTGTACGCCGCCCTTGGGTCCGTTGGACTGCTGATGGTGTGGCCCTTCTTGTGGATGCTGTCCACTGCGTTCAAGGACTACGCCTCTGCCTCGACACCGAGCCTGTCTGTCTGGCCTGGCATGTTTCACTGGCAGAATTTCTCCGACACCTTTCGCGCGGCCCCCTTCGGGCGGTACTTCTTCAATTCCTTCCTTGTTGCCGGGACGGTGAGCCTGTCCGTGGTGGTCACGTCGCTGATGGCCGGTTACGCTTTCGCGCGCCTGCGTTTTCCCGGGCGGGGATTGCTCTTTGCCCTGGTGCTGGGCAGCATGATGGTACCTTTTGAAGCCATATTTGTGCCCAATTTCGTGCTCATTTCGCGCCTCGGCTGGTATGACACCTATGCGGCGCTGATCGTGCCCTGGTGTGCCAATGCCTTCTCCATTTTTCTGATGCGCCAGGCATTCCTGTCGCTGCCCGAGGACTTTTACGACGCGGCCCGAATGGACGGATGCGGCCACCTGCGTTTCCTTTTCCGCATCGGCGCGCCCTTGGTGCGGCCGATGGTGATCACCGTGGCGTTGTTTGCCTTTCTCGGCAGCTACAACGCGCTGCTCTGGCCGCTTGTGGTCACGGCGGACGGGTCCATGCGCGTGGTGCAGGTGGGGCTGACCGCGTTCAACACCGACGCGGGCGTGCGCATCAACCTGCTCATGTGCGCCTCCACCATTGTCATTCTCCCCACGGTCGTCCTATACTTCGCAGCGCAGCGGTATTTTGTGGAAAGCGCGCTTGGCGCGGGGATAAAGGCATGACCCGGATTCACGTGTGGATGGCGTTGGCGGCCCTGCCCGCCGCCTGTGTTCTTGCGGGCTGCGGAGGCGCACCCGGCGGTGGCGCGGCGCGGCGCCCGGCATTTCGTCCCGTTGACACCACCGCAGCGGTGTTGTGGGATCGCCAGACGACGGAAACAGGCGGGCTGCTGCGCCAGCTTGTGGCCGAATTCAACGCCGGCCGCCCGGGACTTCCGGTCAAAGTGGAGTATGCCGGCACGTATAACGACATTTTCCGAAAAGTCTCGGCCAGCATCCAGGCCGGGGTGCTGCCAGCCATGACCGTTTCCTATGAGAACATGACCGCCGAGTACATCCCCACCGGCGCCGCGCTGGATTTGGACCCGCTGATCAACGATCCGAAGAACGGATTCACCCAGGCAGAACTGGACGACTTCTTTCCTGCGGCGCTCCAGCCCAACAAGTTTACCGATTTTGGCGGCAAGACCTACTCCTTCCCCTTGTTCAAGAGCATTCCCATGCTCTATTACAACAAGCGTGTGCTGGCAAAGGCCGGTTTTGCCACCCCGCCCGCCACATGGGATCAGTTTCTTGATCAATGCCGCAAGATAAAGGCGGCCACGGGAAAACCGGCCCATGCGGTTTCGGTCGATTGCTCTACCGTCGACGCCATGATATTCAGCCGCGGCGGCGATGTGGTTCACGGTCATGAAGCGCTCTACGACTCCCCCGCGGCGGTGGCCGTCTTCGAGTTCTATGCAACGCTGGCCCGCGAGGGGCTGGCCTACCAGATACCGCCATCCACGTTCCAGGACAACGAGGCCCTGGCCAAGGACGACATCGCCTTCACTATCCGGACCAGTTCCAGCCGGGCCGACATCATGCTGCTCATGAACAACGACAAGGCCCGATGGGGAATGGCCAGGATTCCGCAGCAGGACCCGGCCCATCCCGGCACCGTGCTTTTCGGCCCCAATGTGACCATTTTCAACACCACCGAAGAGCAAAAGGCGTCCGCATGGGCCTTTGTAAAGTGGTTGACCACCCCGGAAATTTCGGCGCGCTGGGCGGCGGGCACGGGCTATCTGCCTGTGCGCAAGTCCGCCATGGGCTGTCCGGAAATGAAGAAACTCTTTGACGAGTGGGAATGCAACCGGGCGGCCTTTGACTGTTTGGGCTTCGCCCGCAGCGAGCCCAACTTCACCGGTTGGCAGCAGGTGCGTGATCTCGTTGTGCGCACGCTTAGCGAAGTGCTGTCCGGCACGCGGGTGCCCGCGGACGCCGCGCGCTCGCTCAAACGCGACGCCGACGAGGTGCTGGTGCGCGCGGGGCGCGGCTAGACCAAGACGGGAGCGCCCGTTGTCTTCGAAAAGACGGGGCGTTCCCTTGTGCTTCGCAGCCCGAAGGGCGAAGGGGGACGGCGGCCTTTTTCATGGGCAATCTCCGCCCAAATCGGCGGGGGATTGGACTCATCCCCGTGCGGGTGCTAGGATGTTTTTTCGGGCACGCATGGCGTGTTCCGGCAGGAATGGAGCGCATGGCGAAAGACAGCATTATTCGCGTTGGTGTTCGCGACACGGCGGCCGGTCTGCCGTGAACGCTTTTGCCGACAGCCGGTACGCCCTCTTTCCCCTCTTTGTGGCGGGTGTGTTCTTCATGCTGGCCGCGCCCCTGTTTTGGATACAGGTGGATGCGCCGCCGGGAAAGCCCGAGTTGCGGTCCCATGAGAGTGCGATGCTTTCCCAGCGCGTTGCACCCGCCGCCGTCTACGGATTCAGCCGTCTTCGCGCCGGTGAACTGCCGCTGTGGAACGACCGGCAGCTCTGCGGGACGGCCCATCTTGCGGACCCCGCCAACGGCGTGTTTCAGCCGATCAACGCCGTGTTTCTTTTCATGCCGGTTGGGGCGGCGCTTGCAGTGCACGCCTTTACCTGCATCTTCCTGATGGGGCTGCTGTTTGTCCTCTTTGGCCGCGCGCTCGGTTTGCGCTACGTTCCCGCCATGGCGGGGGGGACCGTCTATGCCTTTTGCGGCGCTTCGTCCGCGGCCATGTCACAGCCGGAAATGGCCGCCACGCTCGCATGGGTGCCGCTGCTGTTTTGGGCCATTGCGGAGCACGCCCGCGCGCCGCGCACCGGCGCGGCGGTCATGGGCGGCGCGGCGGCGGCATTGATGCTGCTCGCCGGCTCCCCGGCGGTGTCGGCGGCTTTTCTCGTCCTCGCGGTTCCCTTTGCCGCGATCAAGTCGCTGTGGCCCGGCGGCCCGGCCGGTGCCGCCTCGCTTCCCGGGTCGGCATGGCGCGGCTTTGCCCTCATGGTGGCGGTTGGACTCGGCCTTTCCGCAGTGCAGTGGATGCCGTCATTGGCGTGGCTGCTGCAACTGGACCGGCCGCTGGAAACGCTGTGGCGCGCGAATTTCGCCGGAACAGCCCCGCAAAGCTGGCGGGAGATGGTGACGCATCTGGTCGCGCCCCGGCCTGACCTCCTGCCGCGCATGGGCTATCTGGGCGCGGCGGCGTTGGTCTTCATCCCCGCGGCCTACCTGCACCGGGGGCGGCGCGCCGATCTTGTCTTCCTTACGCTTGCGGCCGTCGGTTTGGCGGCGCTTGGCATTCATGGCATGCGGCACTGGGACGGGCCGTTTCCGTGGATGGTGCTGTTTCTGCCCGCATCATTTGCCGCCGCGACGCTCACCGCCCTGGGTGTTGAGCGGCTGTTCATGTCCCGCCGTGACGCGCGCACGCCGCGTTTTTGGACGCCGTTGCTGATGGCCATGGCCGTGGCCGGAATGGTGTTCTGGCTGTCCCCTCCGGAGACGAAGGGCAGGCTGCTTCCCGCGCTGGCGGCGATACTCTTCTTTGCGCTGTTTCGCGCCGCGTGGGCCGGTGCCCTGAGCGGGGTGATTGTGACCATGGTGCTGTTCATCGACCTGTCGGCAGCCAGCGTCAACTTTCACGGGCATCCCTGGCAATCCGGCATGGGGGCGTCCGATGCCGTGGTGCGCGCCGCGCGGGAACAGGCTTTGGACGGCCGCGTTTTCGTGAGTTCCCATCCCCTCAACACGGCGGTTATGCCCAACATCGGCATGGTCTCGCCGCTGCGCGCGGCGGGGGGCGGATTTATGCCGCTGACGCCCGACCAGGCGCGCTGGTGGGAGGTGGCCGCGGGTACGGCACAGGAGGCTCCCGGGCAGGAGGCCGTTCCAGGGACTGACAGCGTCGGAACAGGGGCTGGCGACGGCGCCCCTTACATTGATCTTCATGCGAATGCGGATGAGCCCCGATTGCTCAATTTCATGGCGGTGCGCACGGTGCTGGCCACTTCGGACGGTGCCTTGGGCGCCGGCGGAAACGCGGAACTGCACCTGCGACGGCTGGGGGCGGATGTGGACGGCATCACACTCTACAGTAACGACGCTGCGATGCCCCGTGCTTTTCTTGTGGACCGGTGGCGTGTCGCCCCCGAGGTGGTGAGTGCCGCCAGCGTGATGACAGAGAATGATTTTTCGCCCCTGCGGGAGTGCGTGGTGCTGCCCCAGGGGGACAGTCTCAACTACCTCGCCGTGGCGTTGCCCGAGGGCCGGGGCGACAGGGAGAAACCCGCCGACGGCGCAGTGCTCGGAAGCTGCACCATCGAAACCGACACGGCCGAGCGTGTGGCGGTGGAGGTGGACGCGCCGAGGGCGGCCATACTGGTCCTTGCCGACACGGCGGCGTCCGGCTGGCGGGCCCGGGTGAACAGCACCAACACGCCCCTGCTTAAGGTAAACGGACTGTTCCGGGGGGTGGTGGTGCCGTCAGGCGCCAGCACGGTGACCTTTGTTTACAGGCCCATTTCCTTCTATGCCGGCGTGGTGGTGACCGCAGTGGCGCTGGTGGTTCTTGTATTGGCGGGCTTGACGGCACTGGTGCGGTTGGGCCGGCGCGTTGACTAGAAAGAGGAGAACGTGAAGCATGCTGAGTGTTGCGGTGACCATGATGCTTGTCTCGGGCGCGGCGCCGGATCTTTCCGGTGCCTACGGCGCGATACCCAAGTGCGCCGAGTCTTATGACGTGGTGCTGCGTCCGGACAAGGACGAGGCGGAATGGTGGGCAGGCGCGCCGTCCGTGATGCGCGACACGGCAGGCGTGTTCTGGATGGCCTGCCGCATGCGCACGGCTGACGCGCCGCGCGGTTTGCGCGGCTATGAAATCCGCATCCTGCGCAGTGATGACGGGGTGAAGTTCGAGAAGGCGGCCTCCATCGTGCGGGATCAGGTGCCCATCCCCGGTTTCGAGCGCCCCGCGCTGCTGGCCGACCAGGCCACCGGCAAGTGCAGGCTCTACGCCTGCGGCCCGTGGAAAGGGGGGCCGTGGTCCATCATCAAGTTCGATGATGCCGATTCGCCGGCCGAATTCAACCCCGCCTCGGCACAACCGGTCATTTCGCCCTGCGCAAAAGAATACGAGCGCGACGTGCCGCCGGAGGAGTACAAGGACCCCGTAATCATTCATGCGGGCGGCGTTTATCACGCATGGGTGATCGGCTACATGCGGCGGATGGAACGCATTTACCATTTCAGCAGTCCCGACGGCGAACAATGGAAACCGGTGGGCGATCCGCATGAATCTGTCATGAACCCCTCAGGCTGGCACGATTTCTTTGTCCGTCCGGCCGCGGTGGTGCCCATCGGCCTGGGCTATCTGTTCATCTATGAGGGTTCCAAAACCACATGGCATGATCCCGTCTACAACATTCTGACCGGTGTGGGCTTTACCTTTGATCTGGATCGCATCATCGACCTCACGCCCGACAAGCCCCTGTTCGCCAGCACCACGCCCAATGAGGACTTTCACACATGGCGTTATTCGAGCTGGCTGCGTGTCGACAAAGAGCTTTGGGCCTACGCGGAAGTGGCCACGCCCAACAAGACCCACGAAATCCGGCGTTTCCGGTTCCCCATCGAATAGTGCCCAAGGAGCGAGGCAACAAGGAGCAATGGTCATGGCAAGAAAGTTGAGGGTTGGATTCATCGGTGCCGGCGGCATTTCCATCGGCCATTATGAGCGCATGAACGCCACCGGGAAGGCGGAGGTGGTCGCGCTGAATGATCCCAGCCCTGTGTCGCTCAAGCGCTTCTATGAACTGTGCCCCGGCTCGGACAAGCTGCCGGTCTACTCGGACTATCGCGACATGCTCAAGGCCGGGCGGTTGGACGCGGTGGTGGTGCAAAGCCCCCACACGGTGCACTATGCGCAAATCCGCGATTCACTCAATCGCGGCCTGCACGTGCTCACCGAAAAGCCCATGGTCTGCACCATCCGCGACGCGAAGGCGCTGCTCAAACAGGCGGAGAAATGCGGCAAGGTGCTGATGATTTCCTACCAGCGCCATTTTGATCCGCAGTTCCGCTACATCCGCGACCAGATCCGAAAGGGCGCAATCGGTGAGGTGGAATTCGTGCAGGCCGTGCTTTCACAGGAATGGCTGCGTCTTACCACCAACACCTGGCGTCAGATCCTCGCCGACTCCGGCGGCGGCCAGCTTAACGACTCGGGCAGTCATTTGGTCGACATTCTCATGTGGGTGACCGGCATGAAGGTCCGCGAGGTCTTCGCCATTCAGGAGAACTTCAAGGGCGAGGTGGACGTCAACGCCACGCTGTCCATGCGCTTTGAAAACGGCGCGCTGGGCAGCCTGTCCATCATCGGCAACGCGCCGGGTTGGTGGGAGGATCACACCATCGTCGGAAGCAGGGGGGCGTTCTATTTGCGCTATGGCGCCGGGCTTGTCCAGCAGGATGCGCTTGGCAAACAGAAGCCGGTGAAGCCGCCCAGGTACACCAAGAACCCGGACGCCAATTTTGTGGACGCCATTCTCGGCAAAGACGTGGTGCAGACGCCGCCCGAATGCGGTTTGCGCGTCATCGAAGTCACCGAGGCCGCCTGGAAATCCGCCGCAACCGGCAAGCCGGTGCGCGTGCCATAACCCGGACAGGCAGTGTCGTGGGCGGAGGAATTCGGAGCGTTCCATAAGATTGGACTCGGAATATGCAGGATGCGCAGGTTGAAGTACGGGAGGATTGGCTGATTTTATCCTGTACATCCTGTTTATCCATGTTAGAATAGTTTGGTTTTCTTTGTACCTTTTCTCCTTCTGCACATCCGAGTAACGTGCCGTGCGTCAATGTGTAAGACGAAATGCATGTTGTGAATCGAAGTTCCGGCCTTCCTGTCAGTGAGGCAGTATGTTTGTTGTAATGCTTGCGATAACGCTCTGTGCCGCGATCCCGGCCCCCTTGCCGGGTGAGACGCTGTTTCTGCAGGGCGACGCGGCCCTGCGCGCCGGCAGGCCCGCCGATGCGCTGGTCGCCTTTCAATCCTGCGCGGATGCCGACCTGGCGCTGTCGTCCTGGGCGCGCGTCCGTGTCGCCGGCATCCGTGCCCGGTCGGGCGACAAAGCCGCGGCCGAGACCGCCTACAGGGAAATCCTCTCCGGTGCTGAGGGTCCCTGGACCCGGCTGGCCAAATGCCGGCTCGCCGCGCTGCTGGCGGGCATGGACCGGCGCGCCGAGGCGCGCGCCCTCTATGACGGGGCACTCAACGTGCTGCCGTTGCCCTGGTTCATGGAGGATACCGCATGGGACGCGGCGGACAGCCTTGCCGCCGACCCGGAATTGCTGAACGCCGCCGTGCCGTTCTACCGGAACGTGGTCGAGACGACCATCTATATCGACAAGCGCAAGCGCGCCGCGAAGGCGCTGCTGGCCATGCCCGACACCGCGCAGCAAGCGTTGGGTGTG
>CAIXUF010000893.1 GCA_903922535.1 Candidatus Hydrogenedentota bacterium | reverse complement strand
CGCGCCAGGGGCGGCGGCGAAAAGGAAAACCCAAAATCGACGGCGCGGTAGATGATGCCCAGTCCCGACCAGGATCCGGCGACCAGCGCCACCGCCAGCAAGCGCTGCCGCAGCCGGGCCCCCTTCCCCGCCGGATCGCGAAGCGCCGTGGCTAGGCAGACGAGAAAGACGAGTTGGCCGGGAATGACCACCTTGGTGGTGAAATCGCCGTAAACACCCATGCGGTACCACGGGGCGAACAGGAACAGGGCGATGGCCGTGTAAAGCCAAAGACGGCCGGGCCGGTACCCGTTGCCGCGCATGCTGGGCGCAACAAGCGCATAGAGGGCGAATCCGCAGAAGTAGTAGAAGAAAAGGTAGCCCCATGTCCGGTTGACATCCAGAAATTTCCACACCCAGTCGTTGGGAAGGGTGGATTCGGCGCCCCGGAACCACAGCAGCAGTATGAGCACGATAATCGGTCCGACCACCACGTTGCCCACGGTGAGCAGTTTCCTGCCGCGTGTGTGCAGCACCGAGGCCGCGAGCACGGGAACGGTGCCCATCGTGACGAAAACCGAACACAACGGCAGAAGGGAAGTCAGGAAGAAAAGCCGCTCGACCGTCTTGCGCCGGAGGACATCATGCAGAACAACCAGCAGAAGCACCCATGCAGGCAGGACGTGAAGCGGCCCGTCAAAAAGAAAAGAGAGCATCCCGTAGAAGCGGTAGAAGACCCCTCCCATAATGGACTGTCCGTCAGGGGTCAGCAGTGAGAAATTGGCCGACCAGTGCGCCATCCAGCCGCGTCCGGTCGACCACCAGAACGTGCCGGTGACGTAGTCGAGCCAAGTAACATTGTGCCCATCCGGCAGCGCGGTAGTGAGACCATACCCAATCAGATCGATGCCCCCAAAGAACAGGAACATCAGCGCATAGCGAAGCCGGAACGTTCCCACGATGCGCATGAACCAGACGGTGGCCAGCAGCGTGCCAAAGGTGTTCCACACATAGAAGAACAGGTAGGCGGTGTTCCAGCCAAACATGCGGCCCACCAGCGCGCCGGGGAGATAATAGGCCCAGTAATAGACCAGCGGCATATGGGTTCCGGAGTTCGGCACGTCCAAGACTATCCCCAGCGGCCATGGACACTCCATGAGCATCCGCAGCAGCATGTCATAATGCGTGTAGTCCGAGAATTGAAAGGTAAGCCGCCCCACTCCGGTGCAGGCCACGGCAAAGGCCACGATCCCGACAAGCAGCACCGAGCACAACGCAAAGGTCTCGTTGTCCATGGATGCGTCGGGCGGCTTTGTGCCGGCATACGCGTTGCGGGCCCAGCCCACCGCACGGAAACCACCACGCGCGAGCAGGAGCACAAAGGCGGATCCCAAAACGAGCGCCAAGGGCGGACGCAGCCACCCGAGGATAAAAATGAGTGCGGGCGCGCCGATATACAGGAGTGACGCGGCCTCAAGCACACCAACCCCTGCGGGGCTTTCCAAGCGAAGCACCCAGGGCTTGCCCGCCGGCGCGGGGCTGCCGGGAGCGTTCTTTGCCGCTTCAATGCCCGCTGGGACAGCGTCGGGGAAGGGATGCGCGGTCTCTTCAGGAGGCGGTTCGGTGAGACTAGACATTCGTCATCCCGCCCATGGAATTGCGGCGCGAACCGGCGGCATGTGCTCCGACACCGGCATGGAAGATCGCCCTGGGAACATTCTCCCTGACGCCGTTTGGGATCGTTACCATCTGACGCTGGTGGCGCATGTCTCCTGAAACGAGCACAGCACGCAGGGGAGTGCAATGGAATCTGGAATGCGCGTCTCGGATCAATTCGCGGAACCTCCCCCCACCGGTGATGGAAGACGCAGAAAGCAGGGCTTTTCGCCTATGCAAATCACCACGCCCCCGGACACCGGGTTCATGAGCGCAACCCGCCTGCCTTGTCACACGCACTATCATGGGCAAAAGTATACCCACCCACCCCAATACCTTTCAACGCATGCGCCGGCACATGTCGCGCCGGCACACCGCATTGGCTGGGGGCTCATTTGGGCTTGCGGCCAATGGCCGCCAAACCCACCCCCCAAGGCAGATTCCAGTGCCGCAACACCCACAATTCCGGAAAAAGCGCCCATTTTATGCATTGGTTGAGCATTCTCGGCGGAGTCCGAAAGTCCAACAGAGCAACGTCGCGCGCGTGTTTCTTCGACAGCAGACGCTGCCGGCCTATGCGCGCCACCAATGCCAGCGGGAGCGGTGTGGCCAGCGTGGCGGACACACGAACGACGTCAAATCCGGCCTTTTCCATAAGCCGCCGCAGGTGCCCCCGTTCGTACCTGCGGCGATGAAGCTGGATCTCGTCTCCAACGTTCCACAACACCCGCATGCCCGGGACGAACACAATGTGCACCCCGCCCGGCTTGAGCAGGCGGTATGCCTCCTTAACGGCCGCGTCATCCCGGTCCAGGTGCTCGTAGACATCCAGGGACAGGATCAGATCAAATTCTTCGTCCGGAAACGGGAGGTTTTCGTCCGCAGCGAGATAACACGGCCCAACGTTGCGCCTCTTCGCGTACTGCAGTGGCTGGGGGGCGGCATCGACCAATGTGACCCGGCTGTCAGGCAGGCGCTTCTTCAGCCATTCCGCGATGAAACCGGTGCCGCATCCGGCATCAAGCACGTGCAGTGGGTCCCGCCGGGAAAAGAGGCTTAGAATGATCTGTTCAAGCAGGGATGCGCGGTACCAGGAATAGTAATGGAGCGCTTCCTCGTGCGCAAGCACTTCTGCATGCGCCTCGACGGGAAACGCCTTTTCGGGATCCATTGAAGGAAATGCGAAATCGCGAATTCCTTCCTTTTCAACCCAGATACGGCCGCAGTCGTTGCACCTCACCGGGCCTTTGGCGGGATGCAAAGGCCCATGGCATGCCGGACATCGCAGATTGGGCGCATTGAACTCTTGGTCATCCGGCATAACACTCATGGCCACTTGTTCCTGCCGTGGCGGCAAGAGCCCCGGCTGATGGGATCTTCGAATGCCCCCCCTGTGACCACGCAAATAAAACATGAATCCTCATGCTCGAATGTTACCATTGTCTCCATCTTTGGCGCAAAGTCAGTCCTGTTGCGCTTGCAATGACGGGCATGGCCCCCTTACAATCGCGGCACCCTTCGAAAGACGGTGCGATGTTGGAGCATCCCCCAAAAGAACGCCTGGAATACCGCCAGGATCTGAGCCCAATCCTGACGGCGGCATGTCTTGCCGCAATTGTGGCGCTGGGGTTGTTCATGCGCCTCCACCGGCTCGGGGCGGAATCGGCGTGGTGGGATGAATTCACCAGTTTGACGCATCTGGGTGCGCCGTCCCTCTGGAAGTTCCTGATGCTGAACCGCACCCTGGATCCGGCCACGCTTCCTCTCTATTACACCCTCGAGTACCTGTGGTGGCACCATGTGGGCGCATCCGTTTACAGTCTCCGGCTGTTGTCGATTCTGCTCGGCCTTGCGGGCGTTCCCCTGCTGTACGTGTTTGGACGCGACCTGTTCGGGAAACGCGCGGGCCTCATGGCCGCGTTGTGCCTGGCCGTTTCGCCCATCCACATCCATCACGCGCAGGGCATCCGCATGTACGTGCTCATGACGCTGCTGGCGCTCTTCTCCTCCTGGACATTCATGCGCCTGGTGAGATCCTGGGAAAAACGATGGTGGGCGGCGCACCTGCTGGGAAATCTGTTGCTCCTGTGGACGCACCCCTTTGCGTCGCTGATGATAGGGGTGGAGGCGGCCTACATCATTGTCTTTTGCCCGCTTCCCGTGAAACGCACCGCCGCCTGGATGGGGCTCACCTGCCTGGTGGCGGTTCCATCGGTTCTGTATTTGAGCCAGGTCCGGTTCTGGTCCCCGCAGACCACCTCGTCCTGGCTGAAGGTGCCGCAGCCCGGAGAATTCCTGAGCGATCTCTTCTTTGACGACGTGGTAAGTTTCGCCTACCAACTGCGGCTGTCGGACTACTGGACCGCCAATCCCATGCGCAACCTGTTTGACTGGGCGCTCGCGGCGGCACTCCTCGGTTCATGCATGTGGGTCGGATGGACCTGTTGGAAGCGCCGCAACCGGGACCGCAATGCGTTTCAGATCTTCATGTTCCTGGCGGCGTGGCTGCTTTTGCCCGCGGCTGTTCTCTATTGCGCGTCGCTGGTCTGGCGTCCGTGCATATTTCCGCGCTACACACTGCACAGCAGCCTGGCCCTGTACCTGATCATCGGCGGCGCGGTTCAATCCGCGCAAAAGACCTGGATGGCGGTGGGCGCCGCCGCCGCGATGGCCGGCCTGATCGGGTTTCAATGGCTTGCATTGCAGCCCGGTCCGCAGCGGACCGACTGGCAGTCGGCGGCGGCACAGGTGCGCGCGCAGGCCAACCCCAAAGACCTTGTTCTCGTGAAGGTCAGCATTTGGCGTGACGTCTTCAGATACAGCCTGGGCCCGTCGGAGATGGCCATCGCCTCCGCCGAGTCCGCCCAGACCCTGGCAAGCCAGGCGGGCTTCTTCCTCGAACAGTGCCGCCAGTCCGGCACGGACAAGGATCTGGTTGTGTGGGCGGTCGTGCTGAAACCCTATTTTGACTCGGGGCCCGACCCCGAATTTGAGGACGCGCTAAAGGGGCTGGGCTTGGCGTTCACGCGGACCGAGTTCCGCGGAATTGAGCACGTGCTGGTCTATCGGGTCACGCGGGCGGGAACGGAGCCGATCCAATGGGCCGGCCGGGACGGTGGGGACAAGGACGAAATCTCAAACGCATTTGCCGATCTGGCTCTGGAATTGACCGAGGGGCGAAATCCCCGCGCGGCGCTGGAGGCCTTTCGGTGGCTGTTCGAGGCGGATCCTGGCACCCGGTTGATGTACGGCAGACTCCAACTTGCGCTTGTCAAGAAATCCGGTGTCGAGCCCGCGACTCTGTCCGTCCGCGCCCTGTTGAAGGCCTATCAGGCCCTGGGCCGGCGCGACTTCCTCACCGCGCAGGATTGGTTTCGCGAGGCATTGCGCCACGACCCGGAGTACGCGCTGGCATACCGGAATCTCGCGGTGACGGCACTGATTGTTGACAATGACGAGGTCGCCGCGCTGGAATGCCTGCGGAACGCCTGCAAGTTAGACCCCGATTCCAATCAGGAACTGCGCCCTTTTGCAGAGTTCCTTGCCGCGAGGAAGTATCAGGCATGCTTCGACTTCTTGAAGCAGAAGGACGTGCCCCCAGAGTTTCTGGACTGGTTTCAACGGCGCGCCGAAACACCGGCGGCCGGCAAAACCGCCGGAGCGGCAAAGTGAGCGCGTGCCAGGCCTAACGCGCGCCCCGCCTGAATGGCAGGAGGCGGGTGGGCAGCCATCCGTTCGTGTGCGTAAACGTGCTCAGCAGGGTGAGCGTCAGTTTTGGAAAGAAGCGATATCCGAGCACGGTGCACCGGAACATGATATTGTACAGGCGGTAGGGGTTGGGGTCCCCACAGGCCTCCGCGTATCCCTCCTCCGTCGAAAATCCCTGCTCGTCGGGTTCGGGACTGACATCGTACCACCAGTAATCCATCCGGTCCATGGGCACCTGCGTTTCCCGCACGATGCGCCGAAATGCATCGGCATAGACGGTGTCGGTTTTGACAAAGTGCCCCACATACGATATTCGCAGTTGAAATTGCCCGCTCTCCTGCACCTGTTTGATTCGGGCGATGAGGTCATCCAAGTCGGAGACGGCTGCGCTGGTCGCATGCATTTCGCCGAGCGTGAAACGGAGGTCCCCGCCTTGAAATGACTGCGCCAGCAGATTCATCTGGTACTGTGTGGGTACCTTGATGAACTCCATGTATATATTAAGGTCGTAAGGCCGGTTCAGCACCGTCTCCGCGTATGAAGGCGGCGAACAGGCAAAGAAGTCCTGGTAGACGCTGACAAAACGCACCTTGGGGTCGGCGCTGTACGCGATGAGGTCGTCTCGGACCTTTTCTGGCGCGCGCGACACCCAACCGCGGCGGAACACAGAGCGCTGCCGTTGGATGGAGCCCAGGCAGAAGCGGCAGGGGACGGGACACCCCCGGGACACCAGCAGGATGGGGTGCACGGGGTATATGCGCCCCCGCGACCACCTGTGGAGGCGCTCGCAGCCGCGTTGGAGCGAGGGAAACCAGGAGATGTCGCGATAGTTGTTGGCGTTAATGTCGTCTTCAGTGAGGTGGTACCAGGTCTTGGATTCAAAATCGCGCGTCTTGAGGTTGGGCACCTGTTCAATATCGGGAGTCTCTGTGTTTCCGTCCAAAATCGCTTCGGCGAGCTTTACCATGGGAATTTCCCCGTCGCCGCGAATGATGTAATCGATGCTGGAATCGCGCAGGATCTGTCGCGCGAACACCGTGGCTGAAGCGCCTCCCGCCGCGATCTTGATCTTGGGGTTGATGGCCTTGAGCTTGCAGGAAAGCTCTTGGGCTGAAATGATGGAAAGATACCAGTGGATATCCATGATGACCAGTGATGCCCGGCGCACCTCATCGACGGTCCATTCATCGTAAAACCGGGCCAGCAACTCCCAGCGCTCCCGCAATCGGTTCGCAATTGCGGGCATCGACATGGGGATGATTTGCTTGAGAGTCATGTTTGTCTTGGGATGGATATACAGAATCACAGAACTCCCTCCTTTCGCCCGAAAAACGTTACATATTACACATGTGAACTGAATCGCGCATGTTTAACATGCGCCCTCAACCGCGCACAATGCAAACGTGATGTCAACCATGCCTAATGCAAAGGTGTCCTCAACCGCATGCATTATATATGCAACGGCAGGAACTGTCAAGACAAAAATGCCGCGAGACTTCGTCACCCGACAACGGCAGGGGTAGTCCATGTTCACCGGCGGATTCGCCCGCTTTTGCGCCGACTTTCGACGCACCGTTCCGGCGCCCAATCGCTCAGTCCATGTTTCAAATTGTCCCGGCAGCCTGTATGCCGGCCGGTTTCCCGCGATCGGGCCGGTGCGGGCAGAAGAACCGACGTCACAAACCAACGTTAGCATGCCGGTGATGGCAATCACCGCCAGTAACTCCATGGGGGCGAAACCCGACTTTATTATGGTCCAGCGCCCCCTGTTTTGACCTGAGCCGCCAACCAGTATGGGTGGAAACAGTAAGATGAGGACAATGGCAGGAGCAGCGGATGCCATCAATACCCACTTGCTTAGATCTCCTCGTCGTACTCGCCCAGATCCAGCGGATAGTTGCCGTATTCACGCACCAGTTTTACGATGTAGTCGTATGTCTTGCCCGACACACCGCTGCTCACCGAATGATCGGACTGGAAAATGAGCCCGCCGCCTTTGGCCGCGTTCAGTTTGCGCAGCACCTCCATGCGCACCTTGTCCGGGGTGCCGTCCTCCCACACCTGCATGTTGCTGTTGCCGCAGAAGGCGATCTTGTGGCCGTACTGGCGGCGCAGCTTTACCACGTCGAGTCCCGCCTTCGCCTCAAGCGGGTTGTAGGCGTCAAGCCCCATTTCGATGAAGTCGGGCAGGATGGCTGCCACATTGCCGCAGCCGTGGTAGATGACCGGCAGGCCCTGGTCGTGGCAGAGGTTGATCATGGTCTCGACCGTGGGCCGGTAATAGGTGCGCCAGTAGTCGGGCGAGAAGAACATGTTGGCTGCGTAGGCGACATCGCCCCAGATGACCATGCCGTCGAGCAGACCCTTGCCGGCCTCCAGTTGCG
>CAIXUF010000892.1 GCA_903922535.1 Candidatus Hydrogenedentota bacterium | reverse complement strand
GGCAAACGCTCACCGCTCTTTGGGTCCGAACCCATCTTCCCCTTCACTGATCGCCGGGAACAATTGCAGGGCTGTGTGCACCCCTTTAAATCGTTTTTGAACCTGCACTCCCCATGCGTATACTGGACGCGACTGCGGCGCGGCCGCGGCGCGTGTCATGAGCATCAACGATGGGAGTCCCCGGAATGAAAAAAGAATCATCCCTGTCGCGGCGGAGTTTCTTGCGCCGCAGTCTTGCGGCCAGCACGGCGTTCGCGGTTCCCATCATTATCCCGGCATGCGCGCGGGGCAGGGCCGGACGGCCTGCGCCCAGTGAACGCGTTGTGATCGGCCACATCGGCGTGGGTGACCGGGGTTCATATCTTCTTAGCGAGACCATCCAGATTAAGAACGGGCAGGTGGTGGCCGTGTGCGATGTGAAGCAGAACCGTCGCGAGCAGGCGGTCAAGATGGTCAATGACACCTACGGCACGTCCGACTGCAAGATGTACCATCTTTCGGAGGAACTCATCGCACGCAAGGACATTGACGCCATCGTGGTGGGTTCGTGCGACCACTGGCATGTGCTGCACTCGCTCGCCGGGATACGCGCGGGCAAGGGCGTGTATGTGGAGAAGCCGCTCGGCATCACCATCGAGGAGGACCAGGCGCTGAAGAAGGCGGTCCACAAGCATGACGGCATTTTCCAGTTCGGCACGCAGCAGCGCTCAGCCCATGAGTTCTGGCAGGCCTGCAATCTGGTGCGCAACGGATACATCGGAAAGTTGAAAGAGATTCAGGTGTGGGCGCCGCCGAGCGTGGCCGGCGGGCCGACGGAACTGGCCCCCGTGCCCGCAACGCTAGACTATGACCGCTGGCTGGGCCAGGCGCCCTTCAAGCCCTACACGCTGGAGCGCGACTCGAACAAGTGGTGGTGGCACATCTCGGACTATGCCACCGGCTTCATCGCGGGCTGGGGCATCCACCCGGTGGACATCGCCCTGTGGGGCGCGGGCGACCTGACGCGCACGCCCTGCACCATCGAAGGCACCGGCGTGTTTCCCACGCAAGGCGTGTGCGACTGCGCCATCGACTGGAACATTAAGCTTGCCTATGACAGCGGTGTGCTGGTGGACTTCCGCGCCGCGCCCGCCCCGCCCGAATGGCTCCAGAAATACGGTGCCGAGGACTCGAGCCATGGCACGGCATTCATCGGCGACGGGGGCTGGGTCTATGTCAGGCGGGGCGAAATAAAAACGTCGCAGAAGGACCTCGCCAAGTTCAAGTTCCCCGACACGGACAAGCTGCGCCTCTACGAGAGCAAGCACCATCTCCGCAATTTTGTGGACTGCGTCCGCGACCACAAGCCGACCGTCGCCCCCATCGACGATGCCGTCGAGGCGGACTTGTTCTGCATCGCCTGTGACACCGCCATCCGCCTCAAGCAGAAACTGCGCTGGGATCCCGTCAAGGAAGAGTTCGTTGGTGCAGGGACGGACAAGGCGAACGCGCGGCATTCAAGGCCCATGCGCGCGCCGTGGACGCTGAAAGGTTAATTGACAAGTGTCAGGACATCGTTCAGTGAATTATGTGCCACAACATCGTTCAGTCACAAGCGTTGTGATGGGTGTGTTCAGCGAATATGTGCTTTTCCAACAACAAGGAGAAGCACATGGACAACCAAG
>CAIXUF010000891.1 GCA_903922535.1 Candidatus Hydrogenedentota bacterium | reverse complement strand
GCTGCGTCTGCGCCTCTTTCCACTTGTGCGGCATCTTGGCCGCGTCCCAGGGGGCGATGTGCGCGTAGGCCGTGTGCACCTTGCCCAGCCGCCCCGTGCGCGCCATCTCGATGGCGAACACGTGGTTCGCCTCACTCAGGCGCTGCGTGCCGGTCTGGTAGACGCGCCCGTACTTCTTCGCCGTCTCCACCACGGCCTGCCCCTCGGCGATGGTCATGGTCGAGGGCTTCTCCGTGTAGACATCCTTGCCCGCGCGCATGGCGCGCACCGACGCCTGCGCGTGCCAGTGGTCGCCCGTGGCAATCAGCACCGCGTCGATGTCCGTGCGCTCCGGCAGAAACTCGCGGAGGTCGCGGTACATGGCGCAGTCCTTGTTGCCATAGTGCTCGTCCACGAAGTCCTTGACCTTGAGGCGCTGCTGTTTCCAGATGTCGCAGATGGCGAGCACCTGCACATCCTTGTTCCCGATAATCCATTGCAGGTCACTGAAGCCCCGGCCGTGGATGCCGATGCAGCCCACGGTGATGCGTTCGGAAGGGGCCACATGGCCGTCGCGGCCCAAGGCCGAAGCCGGCACAATGTACGGCATCGCCACGGCGGCGGCCGCCCCGGACAAGAAACGTCTGCGGGTGAGTTTGGAATCCATGCGTACAAGACCTCCTGATGCTGCAAGCCCGCCGAATCCGCCCGATCTTTCCGGGATCATCCGGCGATGCATTCTGACGGTAGGGGTGGGCGCCAGTCAAGAGAGAACGGCGGGGAACAACAACCGAACTGGTGGGATATAATGTGTGTAGGGAACAAAGAAGGGCGTGTATCGTATGAACGGGGATACAGAAACGGCGGTTCGTCCGGTAAGTTTGCCGCTCAGGATTATCGCGGGGACAGGTCTGGCCATAGGAGCGGTGCTGGTCTTCGTCCTGTATGACCTGGGCATTATGCGACTTGTAGACTGGGCCGAGGACCGGTTCAGTGTCCCGCCGTGATCCCTCATTGTGATTCTTGGTCTTCTACTGCTTCCGCTCTGGATCTGTCTGAACTTCTACTGGTAGTCCCCTCCTGCCGCAGTTGTCGCTCTTTTTTTTGACTGCGGCGGCCGTGCCGCCGCTTTTCCGCGTAATGGTTTGTCTGTCCATACAACTGAAAGCGGCGGCATGGCCACCGCAGTCAAAAAAATCTTCTCGGTCCCTATCGCCGATCAGACTGACTTTTTCGGTGCCTTGCGCGGTGCGGGTTTTGGCGGATAGGAAACCAGCCGGTCGGCATACTCATGCCGGTGTTTCCGCAGGTCTTCCGCGATGGCACGCACATTATAGCCGAATTGCGCCGCATACTCCTGACGAATGCGCCGCACCTCCTCCACGATTGGATCGTCTTTCATGGTTCATTCTCCAACAGCTCTTCCGACGTGCCATCACAGACTGAGTATATCCCATGCTTTCCGCCGCCGTCACAGCACGGCCATGACGGTGTTGCTGGGGGTGCTTTCGCCGGCCTTGTTGATGGCGATGACGCGGTACTCGCATTCTCTGCCGCGTTCCTGGCCAGTGAGTTTCGCCCGGCATTCGAGCGACACCGCCGCGGTGGTCCAGGCGCCGTTGGGGCATAACCGCCGCTCCACGTTGTACGCGGCCACCGCGAGGCTCGCTTTTGGCGAGCGGAGGGCGGGGTTTGCGGTGATCAGGCCCGCACCTGCTGTTCCTGAATCCAGGCGCTGGCCTGTTCGAGGATTTGGCGGGCAACCTGGTTGGGACTGTAGCCGCCGGGGAGACGGACGAAGGGTTTTCCGTAGGCGTCGCAGAACTCTTTGATGTCGCCAAAGGAATGGCTGGACCAGCGGATGGCAAGCATGACCAGCGCGACCGCGGACCGGGCCACGTGGGGACGGAACAACTCGATGGACTGGTGCTCTTCGGAGGGAAGCCAGACCAGTTCGGCCAGTTCGAAGGCCTGTTCCAGCGAGGCCTGCGCGGCGGGGCGCGGGTCTCCGCCAATGAAGACCACCGTGGTGCCGCGGAGCATGTCGCGCACCCGCAAGAGTTCGGGGGTGGGTTCCTGTGCGAGCGCCGCGGCAACACCGACCGGCATGGTGGTCAGGAACCGGTCGATTTCGCGCACGACCAGGTCGAAACCGGGGTGGGCGGATTCAAACACGGGCAGGTCGTCCATCACCGGCAGGAGCAGATCGCGCAGTTCGACGCTGCTGGGGGGCATGCCGAGCCGCAACGCGGCCTCGATGGCGTCGATGACCACCTGCCAGTCGTATTCATGGGCCTCGGCGGGGCTGCGCTCGATCATCTTGATGTGGTAGCGGGCCTTGTTGAGCGCCTTGGTCGCCTCCTTGTCGAAATTGAGGATGTCGTGAAACTCCTCATAGAGCACTTCAAGCCGGTCGCGCACATCGGACCAGTTGCCCGGGTCGGCGCGGTCGTTCCAGCGCATGAAGCGGTCGACGAAGACGCGCTGCTCGGTGGTGGTGCGGCGCAGCCAGAGGAAACTCTTTTCCTGGTCGGGGTCGGGCATGCGGTTGCCCACGATCTCCACCGCCACGCGCAGCGCGGACTGCACCTCGGCGGTGATCTTGACGGCGCGCTCCAGAAACTCGCGCTGGTCTTCGCGGCGGGGCAGCACGGCCTGAAGCACCTCGGCCATATGGGCCAGGTTGGCGAAGCACTCGCAGAGGCTTTCCCAGTCTTCCTGGGTTCCCCGGTTGCAGGTCCAGGGATAGAGCATCCAGAGATAGCAGTCGGGCAGGGCCTTGGCGCGCTCGATAAGGTCGCGTTTGCGTGTTTCCATCTCGTCGCGGTCGGGTTCCTCCTCCGCGATGAAGCGCCCCTGCATGCACCATTCGATCGCCTCGACCTTGAGTTCGCTCCGTTCCTGAACCAGGCGCAGCTCGCCGTCCTCAATGGGCGGGCGCTCCTCCGTCCGCTCGGCGTGGACCGCCGGGGCCGGGATTGGGGCGGGGGCGGGCGGCGCAATCGCATTGTCGCGAAGCCGGTCGCCCAGGACCGCCACGGCCTCCACCACCTTGGGGTCGGGAGGAACGGCTGCCTGGCGGGCACGGTCCTCCTGGTCGAGTTCCTCGGCCATGGCGGTGACGGCCCGGCCGACCGTGCGGAGGTGTTGCCGGAACTCCGTGTCCCTGCGGGCCAGTGTGGAGATGCGGTCAAGGATTGCCTGGATGCTTGCGAGGATATCTTCGTGCATAATCGCTTCCATCCGGCGGTCCGGCTAGACCCGGCCACCGACGCTGCCAATTAACGTTTTAGTCTTAACCAGCGCGACATTATTGTTTATAGCGTATCACAGTTTGCCGCCGCAAGGGATATCTTTGAATGCAGGTCCATGAGAATCTTTCGGCTACAAATACTTCTTGACAATCAGCCAGAATACTTGTATAAGGGACCTCCGCCGGAGGGAAGGCTTTCAAGGCGAACGGCCTGACTCTTGAACCGGTGGGGTTATGGTGCGTTTTCGGAATGGAGACACTGTAATAAGGAAGGAGGGTTTCGCGGGGTCTTCTCGACAGGGTGGCACTGGGTCTTGTTTAAGCAAGGAGGCTTGAACGAGACATGGGTCTACGTGTGGTTGCGAATCCAAAACAGAAGAAAGGGAGTATCATGATCAGAAGTTTG
The DNA here is from genome assembly GCA_903922535.1 of Candidatus Hydrogenedentota bacterium. The sequence continues at coordinate 774 of CAIXUF010000891.1, read as the reverse complement.
GGTGTGTTGTGTCTGGCTGTCTGCATGGCCTCTGTTCTTGCGGGGTGTCCCTCCAACTCCGGTCCTGCTGTTCAGGCGAATGGCCCAATCGCGGTGGACGGGAGCAACATGGTCGGGACGCTTTCGCCAGGAAATACCAACGCTCATCAGGTGACGGGGCTTAAGAAGGACCGCACCTATTTTGTGGAGTGCAAAACGGACACGCCGGTGGTGGTGGCTTTTTATGAGCAGGTCGAGACAAAAAATGAAACGAAGACCAGTCTTCTCTGGATCACCCCGGAGCCGGTCATTCCGAACTATACCATGCTGACGAACGAGCCCGCGGGAGATGCCAAAGCGGCGGCGGCCGCGGTGGCCGCGGCGCCCTTGGCCCTTCCTTTGTGCTTCGCACCGGACGATGAGGGCGTATCCAGCGACAAGGCGACAACAACGTCCTATTTCCTCGAAATAGAGACCTTTGTTGCCACGGCAGGCAACAATCAGCGGAATGACTACGGGTACTTTACCTCCGCGAACTACTCGTTGCGCGTGGGAACAGTGGCGCTGGCGACGGATGCCGCGGCAATGGCCGTCGGCGACGCGGCCGTGCAGGGTGACATGCTCCTTGGAGAGGCCAGTTTCTTCAAGACGACGCTTGCCAAAGGTGCTGCGTATCAGGTGAACATGGTCTGCGATGATCCCGCCACCGTCACCGCAGAATTCTATTACAGTGACGGAAAGACGGCGGTTCCAGGCAGCGCGTACGCCGCGAACACGCCGATGGCGATCTTCACG
>CAIXUF010000890.1 GCA_903922535.1 Candidatus Hydrogenedentota bacterium | reverse complement strand
GCCTCCAACACGTTGTCCGTGTTCTATGACACCACGGCCCCCGCGGGGACGCTGCTCATCAACGGCGGCGCGTCCTACGCCACCGGCGGCGGCGTGTCGCTGACGCCGGGCATCACGGATGCCGGCGGTTCGGGCGTTGCGGACATGCGCTTCAGCAACGACAACGCAACCTACGGCGGGTGGCAGTCCTTCCAGGAATCTGTAACATGGGACCTGTCAACGGGCGACGGCTCCAAAACCGTTTATGGGCAGTTCCGGGACCGGGCCGGCAATGTGCTTGCGGCCAGCAACACCATCGTTCTGGACACAACCGCCCCCACGGGCGCGATCAGCATCAACACAACGACGGGCTATGAGAACACGACCGCGGTAACCCTGACGCTAAGCGCAAGCGACGGTTTGGGCTCGGGCTTGGCAAAGATGCGGTTCAGCAATGACAACAGCGCCTGGAGTGGCTGGGTGGACTATTCGGAAAGCTCCGCCTATGCATACACCCTGAGTTCCGGTGACGGCGTGAAGACGGTGTACGTCCAGTACAAGGATGCGGCGGGGAACGTGTCCGCCAGCTATTCGGACACCGTCAAACTGGACACGACGCCGCCCACGGGCACGCTTGCCATCAACGGCGGGAATGCGTACACGGCGGGCCTGTCGGTGAGCCTGGCGATAATGCCCGATTACAACGGCGGCAGCGGTGTGGCCAAGATGCGCTTCCGCAACACCGATGAAAACTGGGATGACGGGACGGACCTGTGGGTGGATTTTGCCCCGATCGCCTCCTGGACCCTCGCTTCCGGTGCGGACGGCGCAAGGACAGTCTACGTCCAGTTGCGCGACGGTGCGGGGAACGTGTCCACAACGACCATCAGCGGCAGCATTGGGGTGGACTCAACGGCGCCGACCGTGCTGCTGACGACTGGCGCCGGCGCGGCGATCAGCGTGCCGTTCTCCGTGACGGCGACCTTCGATGAGCCGGTGACCGGATTTGTCCCGGGCGATGTGACGGTGACCAACGGCACCGTCGCCAACGGCGCCTTTACCAGCGGCACAGACGGCGACACCGTTTACACGTGGACCGTGAACCCGTCGGCGGCCGGCCTGGTGACGGTATACGTGGCGGGCGGCGTGGCCAACTGCATGGATGCTGGCGCCGAGTTGGGCAATTCGCCCTCCAACACGCTCAGCACCATCTACGACACAACCCCGCCCGTCGGAACCGTCAAAATCAACAACGACGACGCATACACGGGATTGCTGGCGGTCACACTCAGCCTGACCGCCACGGACAGCGAATCAGGCGGCCTGCAAATACGGACAAACGCCAGCAATTCGGGCCCGGAGGGCCCATACACGGACTGGACGCCGTTTGTGTCCGCGGTTGCCTGGCGGCTCGATGCGGGCGCCGACGGCGAGAGAACCGTCTGGGTACAGTTCCAGAACGCGGCCGGGTTGACAAGCGACCCCGTTTCGGACAGCATCATCCTGGACAAGACCCCGCCCACGGGCACCGTGGTCATCAACGGCGGCGCGGCAAACACCAAAATCGCCACAGTGACATTGACCCTGTCTGCGACGGACGCCGGATCGGGCGTCGCGACGATGAGATTCAGCAATGACGGCGCGGACTGGAGCACTCCGGAAGCCTATGGCACCACCAAGACTTGGGACCTGTCCGGCGGTGACGGCGTGAAGACGGTTTATGTGTCCTACGCGGATGCCGTGGGCAATGCGCTCGTCGATTATGCCGCGGGCAGCATTGTGCTGGACGCGACCGCTCCCGTAATCACGCTGCTGGGCACTGACCCGACCACGATCGAGTGCGGGAGCACCTACAGCGACGCGGGCGCCACGGCCAGCGACGCCATCGCGGGCAGTCTTGCGGTGACCGTGGGCGGCACTCCGGTGGACCCGGGGACGCCGCATGACTACACGTTGACCTATAACGTGAGCGACCCGACCGGCAATGCCGCCGCGCAGGTGACCCGGACCGTCTATGTGGTTGACACGACGGCGCCCGTGATTGCCCTTGTCGGCTCCGACGCGGTGACGGTGGCGTGCTGTGGCGCGTACAGCGACGCGGGCGCCACGGCCAGCGACGGGTGCGCGGGCAACCTGACGGACAGCATTGGGACCGTGAACACCGTGGGCAACCCGCCGACGGTTGGCGTGCACTCGGTGACCTACAACGTCAGCGACGGCTACAACGACGCAGTGACGGTCACGCGCACGGTGGCCGTGGTGCCGTCGCCGCCACAGACACCCGGCACCGGATCCATGACCGAGACAAGCATCGTGTTGACATGGAGTCCCCCCGTCTCCGGCGGGGCCTTTGCCGGCTACAAAGTGTACGCTGACCCGGTCGCGAATCCGCAGCCGTCACCCATGACGCTGCGGGCAACCACCGCGGCGGACGCCGTTTCCTGGCTGCAGACGGGGCTGGCGCCAAACGCCGAATACATCTTCCGTGTGACGGCCTTTGTCGGCAGCGGCATTGAGGGCGGTGCGTCATCCGACATTAGGGCATGGACGATGGCGGCGCCGGCCGCGTTGCCCGTGGTGACCGCCCCGTCCACGAACTCACTGGCCGTCGCCATCGGCGCCAACGACGGCAATCCCCCCTATACGGAGTACGCCATTGCCATATCGTCGGAGGCTGACGGCGAGCTGTGGGTCCAGGAGGACGGCAGCAGGGGCGATACGGCGGTATGGCAGACTGCGGCGGTCTGGGACACGAAAACAGTGACCGGCCTGTCGCCAAACACGCCCTACTCGTTCACCGTGTCGGTGCGCAATGGAGCCGGCCTATAGAGTCCGCAGCAATATATACATGGTTGACAGGGCAATACGAAAACCGCCCAAAGGGGAGCGTGTGCCATTGGCAGGAGCGGTTTTGTACATGCTGCGTTCTGGATTGAAATGCAATGGTTTTTCACGTTCTCGTGGGATGAGCTGGCGCGATCTGCATCCCACGACCTGCCACGACCTGAAGTACGCGCGTGTGCTCAGTTGCCGGGGCTTGCAGAAAACTGTGCCTTGGTGCTGGACGTAATGTGCTGGGCCGCATGCGTCCTTGACCAAGACCAGCGCCTCTGCGTGATGGCGGGTTTTGCGGAGAAGGTCGCCAAAGGCCTCTTTGTATCTACGAGTCAAAGGCTGCGCACCTGCTGACTTCATCTGTGCCCTCCATGCGCGGCATTCAGGACCGTCCGTGGCGCGTTCGCCAGCCCAAACACCCCGTCAGATCAACCCTCTTCTCCCTTTGATTCCCCATGGTGCCTTCTTGGCAGTGGAGTATCTCGAAATCCCGCCTTTTCGCACTACGGCCCGTATTTGAATGATTGACAATAGAGTAACAAAATAGACAACATGCGAAGCACCAGTTTGTCTCGGGCTACTGGCGGCAGGCGCTTGCCCCGTTTGCCGGAAGCAGGCCGCGCGATATGCGTAACCGATAAAAGCGATTGGATAAGAGTGGTTATTGCACATGTCTCCTTTGTCCCTATTGCCTTTTTCCTTACTATTGTGTTAACATCGTGCCTTGACTGGAGACGTGGTCTGCGCAATACGGTTTGTCGAAGGCAGTGCCTTAAGTGCTCCGAACAGCGAAAACGTGGTTTGGGTAATGGTGGTGCTATGTGCGGGCAAGAATTGTTGACGATGGGTACGGGCAGAATGGGTGAGCCCTGTCCCATGAGATTGACAACCCCAACCGGCACGCTCCAGTTTGCTGCCAGCCACCTGATCTTCTCTGAATCATTTTCCCCCGCAATAGAACGATGTGACGTTCCGTCACCTTCATCGCTCCAGCGAAGTCCAACGGCGTGCCAAAGAATCGTGGCGGAGTTCTCGCATTAAGCATTTTGGCCTATTCAGAGTCGGCTTGTCAGGAAACCCGGCCGACGCTGTATTGAGACAGTTGAATCGGAATCATGCAAAGAAAATTTGGGTGACCGGGCTTTAACCGTGTAAAGCCCGGTCTTGGATCTAGTCTACGTGTTCGGAGTGAATCCGATGGAGCAGAGACCATGACGCAGACGCAAACGCAAAACCTTGACCGCCGGTTCGCACACGCACCGCTGGCGATCATACCACGGACACTGGCCGGTGTTTGGAGAGGCGGGTCGCCGCTTCGAACCGTGGCGGAGTTTGCATTGCCTTCGGGATTCGCGCAAGGGATGGCCGCGCCCCGGCGCATGGCCTGTCTTGCCCTGCTTGGGGTGCTGGCGCTTCTGGGTATTGTCGGGTCGCCCCAGGCCCGGGCACTTTCCATCCTCCAGCAGTATTATGTTCCCCTGCCGGAAACCCAATTGCGCCAGTCCTTCCTCAAACTCGCCAGCGGCACGGGAAGCACGATGCAGGCGGTTGTTTCGATCACCGTTCCGATCCCAAACACGGTGATTGTTTACGATCACTGGGAAGACGGCTATGAGGTGGACATAAACAACCCCACCAACCTCTATCCGACCGGCACAACGCAGATTTGGGGCGACGGCAACGACACCAACGGCATCGCGCCGGGGTTCACCCATGACCCCGCCGGTCTGGCCGCCGGCACGGTGCTGGCCCTCACAAACCAGATTGCGCTTCCGCGCAACCCCGGCACGGTGTTGTACGACGGTCGGGACCGTATCGGAGCGACGCAATACGTCGCCGTTTCCCGCGCGGGTTGGGCCCTCGCGCCGGGAACCGTGCTGGCCGGTTCCATTGAAATGTTCCCCACACGGGATTGGGGTACCAGTTACGTCATTCCCGTCGGCGAGGACGTGATCTTTCCCACGCCCCTCACGTCGTCCATGTTCGAAATGACCTCCCTGTTCGTTCAGGCCTCCCAGGACGGCACCGTGGTCACGGTCGATCCCGACGGCCCCGGCGGCGCGGCGTCGCCGGTCACCACCACCCTGGGCCGCGGAGACGTGTACTATCTGGTTTCGGGCGTCAAGATGGGGGCAACGGTCAGCGCCACCCAGCCGGTCCAGGTGGCCATTGTCACGGGCGACATCGGTGCCAACTATGAGAACCGCTGGTATTGCATCGATCCCGTGGGCAACTGGACCAACAACTACTTCTCCCCCGTGGGCACCGCCTCCAACGGCCAGCAGGCCTATGCCTTCTTCTATAATCCCGGCGCCTCGGCCGTTACGGTGACCTGCACCACCACCACCGGAACATCCACGGTGTCTGTTCCGGCCGGGGGCGGCAACCATTACCTGATGCCGCAGAATTCGGGCGCGTCTTTCACCAGTCCGGCAGGCACCAAGTTTGACATCATCGAGACGGTGGGTGCCACCACCACCCAGAACAATGTGTGGGACTGGGGTTTTAGT
>CAIXUF010000889.1 GCA_903922535.1 Candidatus Hydrogenedentota bacterium | reverse complement strand
GGCAATGGCAACTACACAGTTGGCTCTTTCGATGGCAGGACCTTCACCAAGGAATGCGGAGCCTTCCAAACCAGCTATCATGAAAAGCCCGGCAGGGATTATGCCGCCCAGTCGTTTGTGGGCATCCCGGCCGGAGACGGGCGGCAAATCAATGTGGCGTGGCTGGCCGGCGGCGAATTCCCCGGCATGCCCTTCAAGGGGCAGCTTAGCATCCCCCGCGTTCTCACCCTGAAAACCACGCCGGACGGCCCGCGCCTGTTCATCGAACCGGTCAAGGAAATCGCCAACCTACGCACCAACGTCACCGCGAAAATGACCGCGCCCCTCGACGGGGCGGAGAGGCTCCTCAAGGAAGACAAGCCGATCGGCGAACTGGTGGACATCGAGGCGGTCTTCACTATCAAAAAAGACGCCCTAACAGCCGAAGGCGGGAACACGCTGGGCCTGGAGGTCAACGGCCAGAAAATCACCTGCGATCTCAACAACAAAAAAATGGCCGTCAACGATTCGGAGGCGCCGCTTCACGTCGTGGACGGCAAGGTCAAATTGCGCGTCATCGTCGACCGCATGTCCATTGAGGTTTTTGCCAACGACGGCGCGGTGCAGATGAGCCGGACCTTCGTCCCGGCGGACAACCCGCAATACTCGATCAAGGCGTTCGGAAAAAAGGGCCTCGCCGATGTGGATTTGAAAGCGTGGCAACTGCAGTCCATCTGGAAGAAGTAGGCAGCGCGCGGGGGTACCGACAGTTGAACAAGAGGAGGAGAAGCAGGCCGTGAAATCATTGCTAACAGTCATCACCTTGGGAATTTGCATTGCCGGATCCGATATGGCGCGCGCCGCCGATGACGGCGCGCGCACGTTCACGGCGGACAAGCGCTATCTGGTCTTTCCTTGCGCGCGGGGACACGTCGGCCAGAGCAAGGTGTCCATCGACGTGGATGACAAGCCTTACATGTCCGTTAGTATCACACTGATCACCGCATCCAACCCTGACCACTGGAGATTTGTTGACCTGAAACTTATGCAGGGCAAGACACTGTCGGTGAAGATCGAAGGGCCGGATGCGGCTGCGATCGATTTGGTGAAGACCAGCGACACCATCCCGGGCAAGGTTCAGATCTATCAGGAGCCGGGCCGGCCGCAGGTCCACTTTTCTTCGCTGCGCGGCGCGTTGAACGATCCCTCCGGCATGATCTACTATGAGGGAAAATGGCATCTGTACTTTGCCCTCAAGCGTTTTTACAACGACAACGGTGGCCCCAGCAGTTCCTGGGGCCACGCGACCAGCACCGACCTGCTGCATTGGGAGGAACAACCGATTTTCCTGCCGGCAGTGGAGGGGAAATATGACTTCTGGACCGGCGGGGCGGCGGTGGATGTGGACAACACCACGGGCCTGGGCAAGCCGGGGAACCCCGCGATCGTTTATTCCGCCAACAATGGTACCTTCGGACCGAATGCTTTCACCCAGAACATCTTTGTGAGCACCGATGGCGGGATGACCGCGCAGTGGGATCCGGAAATGATGTACAAGCCGCTTCCCAAGGAAGATGCCCGCCGTGGCCGCGGCACGCGCGATCCGATGATCATTTGGTACGCCCCCGAAAAGAAGTGGGTGATGGTGGTCTTCAACCAGCCCCCGGGCGGCAGGAACGGCTTCTACTTCTTCGAGTCCAAGGACCTGAAGAATTGGACGGAAACGAGCGTGCTTGAGGACATGTATGAATGCCCGAATCTGTTCCAACTCCCGGTGGACGACAAGAAGGACGACATGCGTTGGGTGACATGGGGCTCTCCAACAGAATATTTGATAGGAAAGTTCGACGGCAAGGTTTTCGTGCCTGACGACAACCGCCGGCTGCGCGCGCACTTCGGGCAGTGCAGCGCCTCACAGGTGTTTGCCAACGCGCCAGGCGGGCGGATCGTGCAGATTGAATGGGCCCACTGCGGCGGTTTGGACGGGGAGTTCCTCTTTATGGCGGCATTTCCCCTGGACCTCAGTCTGCGGACCACGCCCGAGGGCATGCGCCTGTTTGCGGACTTCATCCCCGAACTGGCGAAACTGCGCAAGAAAGGCAGCCAGCAGAAAAACCTCGTGGTCAAGGCGGGTGCCCCGTTCAAGGTGGGCGACATCTCGCAACCGGTCGAGATCATCGCCGAGTTCGACCCCGGCAGCGCCTCGCAGGTCACCTTCACCGGACCGGAACTCAGCATCCATTGGAACGCCAATAGCCAGGAACTCAAGGTCACGGAAGCGGGCCGACCGGAGGGGGAAACTTATGGCTATTCGCCCGATGGCAAGGTGGCCAGGTTGGTTCCCAAGGACGGCCGCATGACCGTGCACATTCTGCTGGACATCCCGTCGGTCGAGGTCGTCACCAGCGCCGGGGACTATATCATCAAGGCCCGTGACTATCGGAAACTTGGCGCGAATTCCCCCATGGAGATCGGCGCGGAGGGCGGCGACGTGAAATTCAGCCGTCTCGAGGTCTATCCGCTCAAGTCCATACACACAGGCAACTAACGAAACAAGCAATCAACTGGAAACCATGAAACGAACACTACCTGAAGTATTGCTGTTAGCAGCCGCGGCCTCCGTATTGCCGTTCAGCCTGTGCCAAGCGCAAGCCGCCGAACCGGTCGGAAACCATCATGATTCTAACAAAATACCGCTGGTACAGGCTCCGCTGCCGGCCAGTGCGATCGGTGCCCCCGGGGGATTCGTCGGTACCCGCTGGCGGGCCAATATCAGCGGATCGCTGAAGGGTTTTGATATCGACGGCCATGTGCGCATGGTCGAGGAACGGAAGATGCGCGATTGGTTCTATATCGGCGAACAACCGGGCAAATG
>CAIXUF010000888.1 GCA_903922535.1 Candidatus Hydrogenedentota bacterium | reverse complement strand
GAACCGGTTCAAGATCCTAATTTCTTATTGCGTCAACTACTGTTGGCGTTACGATCGATGTTTTATCGTGGAGAAATACAGAAAGTCGAGTATCAGACCCTCCCAGCGTCCCTTGGCCTGAAAAATGTTGTCCACTGCCTGCTCTTCGGGAAACACAATCGGCCCGTTTTGCTTGACCTCTTTCCACGCATCCTGCACAAACTGTTCGCGGAAGGCAAACGCGTCCAGCAGTTCGGCGCAGTAGGCCTCGACGAACTTGAACGGCACGATGCGGTCGACCGTCTTCATGCGCAGGCGGATGAGATCGTGCAGGCTCTGGGGCTTGAATTCGCCCTCCTGGATGAACTGGTTCTTCGCCATTTCCTGGGCGAGATCGTACTGCTCCGTGCTGAAGCCGAACTCTTTCATTTCCTCGTCGGTGCGCCGGCGCACACGGATGACGTTGCCCGACTTGTCCGTCTCGGCGATCGGGTAGCGCAGCACGCGCAGCCCCTGGAAACAGCCCGACCACTCGTTGTCGGGATCGCTGCCGCGCGGCGTCATGCCGCCGACCGTGTTCATGCCGTTGTAACTGAAGATGTCGCGCGTTTTCGTGGTGCTGCAATTCAGGAACGCCAGTTCGCCGTATTCGGTGACCTTGGCCAGCACCAGGCAGTGTCCGTCCAAATAGTTGATGCAGCCCGGCATCAGGAAGTTGCGCCGGAGCGCCACGGGCACCGTGTCGGTCTGGCCCGCGTTCCTGCCGTTCAGATTCACCCGGTAGTTGCCGGAGATGAACCCGCCCACGGCGTCGGTGAAAAAGGAGCCGACCGAGCCGCTGGTGAAGCTGCTGGATCCGCCGACCGGAATGTTGAACTTGGAAATGCGGATGTCCACGCCGCGCTCTCCCGAGGCGACAAAGGTGGTCATCCAGGGAAGCGCCCGGCGGTAGGCGTAGTAGGCCGGAACAAACGCGGTGAACTTGGCGCAGTCGATCATGCTGTTGCAGGTGCGGATGACCGCGTCGGGCAACTGCGGGTTGCCGCCCTGTCCCAGAAACTCGGGGTCGAGCAGCAGGTTCATGTCGGGGTCGGTCAGCAGCCGGGCCAGCTTCCCCGTGCGCTGGTCGACCGTCCCGCCGGCCTTGCGGTCATACATGCGCTCGAACCACTGCGCGTAATGCTGCGTTTCGGCGGGCGTCCACTGCCGCCGTATGGGCCATGCCCCGCTGTTGGAGTGAATCGACGGGGGATTCGGGTCCGGCGCGGCGGCGGCCAGACCGCAGCAACCCAGCGCCAACGCCGACAACAGGCCGCCCACGGCGGCGTTCTTGAAGAATGTTCGGGAAATCATGTTTGTCTTTACTGCCTTAGAATGGTGGTGTGACAGGCGCTATTCTAAGGCCGCAGACCCGGTTGCGGCAACCCGATGGGGGCGACAGGGATGCCCGCGAGCCGCAAAGTGTGCGCAGCGCACCATACCATCTGCGTCAATCGTCGGGACGGTGCGTTCCGCTGCGCTGCGCGCACCCTGCGGATTCACACAAAGGAAAGCCTCAAGGCGCCAGGAGTTTTAGGGGACATGCACTTTCTAATGTACCAGTTTTGGCTTGATTGTCACATCCCACCAAGGAAGGGAATCTGAACGTATAAGCCTGTCTTCAAGGATCTTCTTTTCCGTGCGGCTGAGTGTAATG
>CAIXUF010000887.1 GCA_903922535.1 Candidatus Hydrogenedentota bacterium | reverse complement strand
GCTCTATCCGGCGCGCCGGGAGGCTTATCAGGCACAGGACAGCGTCTACAAAATCATCAACTATGACGTGGTGCGTCGCGACCTGTCCCTGATTCACGCCTGGGAACCCGATCTTGTCATCCTCGACGAGGCGCAGCGAATCAAGAACTGGAAAACCATCACGGCCCAGTATGTGAAACGTCTGAGTTCCACCCATGCGTTCGTGCTGACCGGCACTCCCCTGGAAAACAAGCTGGAGGAACTGCATTCCATCGTGGAGTTTGTGGACCGGTTCCGGCTGGGGCCGCTGTTCCGGTTCCTCCATGAACACCAGGAAACGGACGATTCCGGCCGGGTGGTCGGATACCGGAACCTGACCACCATCGGCCAGGACCTGGCCCCCATTCTCATCCGCCGCAAGAAGGACGAGGTGCTCAAACAGCTTCCACAGCGGACCGACCGGCAGTTTTTTATCAAGATGACCGAGGAGCAATGGACACTGCACCGTGAATACCATGAAACCGTGGTGCGCATCGTGGCCAAATGGCGCAAACACCACTTCCTGAGCGAGTCGGACCAGCGGCGGCTCATGGTCTGCCTGCAGAACATGCGCATGGTGTGCAACAGCACCTATCTCGTGGACAACCAGTCCAACCACGGGCACAAAATCGGCGAGGCAATGGATTTCCTCGACGGGGCACTGCAGGACCCGAACGCCAAGGCGGTGATCTTCAGCCAATGGCTGCGCACCCACGAACTGCTTGAGGAGGCCATCAAGGAACGCGGTTGGGGGTATGTGCTGTTCAGCGGCTCTGTCAGTTCCAAAGCGCGCGGCGAAGTGATTGCCCGGTTCAAGAAGGACCCGAACTGCCGCCTCTTTCTGTCCACCGATGCCGGCGGTGTGGGGCTGAATCTGCAATGCGCGGATCTGATGCTCATCATGGACCAACCCTGGAATCCCGCCGTCCTGGAACAGCGCATTGGCAGGATACACCGCATGGGGCAGGCGCGGCCCGTGCAGGTGGCCCATTTCATCGCCGAGGACAGCATCGAGCACGGCATGCTGGCGCGGCTCAAATTCAAGCAGTCCCTGTTCGCTGGAGCGCTTGACGGGGGCGACAGCGAAGTCTTCCTGGGCGGCTCGAAGCTGGACCGGTTCATGAAGTCCGTGGAGGAGGTGGCCGAGGTGGTGCCGACCACCGCGCCGGCGTATGAGGAGTTCATCGAAGACACCGCGCCCTTCCCGGTCGATGAGGACTCCGGGGAGGAAGCCACTGCGGACATCACCCCGCCGGACACGGTCGCCGTGCCCATGGCCGCCGTAGCGCCCCTGATTGACGCCGGAAAGCGGCTGTTTGAAGCCTTCAGCGCCATGGGCGGCGGCGGGACATCCACCGGCCGGGGTCTCTCCGTGGAAAAGGACCCGGCCACCGGCGAAAGTCACCTAAGAATCCCCATGCCCGACGCGGCAACGGTGGAGGCTTTGGGCGGTTTCCTGCACGCGTTCGCCTCGACATTGGAGGCGGTCACAAAAAGGAAATCGGCCCACGGGCAAAGATGAGGACCTGTGCTCTACACTGCCTTCATGATGTAACGCACGCCGCAACAAGGAGAACAAAGCATGACCAAGGAATATGAGCGGGGGAGTGGACTCGGGAACCGGACACAGGGGATGGACCGGCGGGGGTTCCTGCGCTCCACGGTGCAAGGCGCCGCCTTTGCCGGAGCGGGCATGGTGCTGGCGCAGGAGGCCAATGCACAAGACCGCGCGCCGGTTACGCCCGTCGACCAACACGCACCCAAGACGGGGCGGTTGGTCCAGCCGGACGAACCCATCGGGCTCGCCGTAATCGGCGTGGGCGGGCAGGGCGGTTCGCATTTCGAGGACTACTGCACGCGGGAAAAGAACGGCGGCAATCTGCGGATGCGTGCGGCGTGCGATGTGTACGCCAAAAGGCTCGAAAAGTGGAAGAACCACGCGGTTGATATCACGGGCCATACTGTCGACACCTATATGGATTACCACAAGGTTCTCGAACGCGACGACATCAACGCGGTCGTGATCGCCACCCCCGACCACTGGCACGCGCAGATCTCGATGGACGCCATGGATGCGGGAAAGGATATCTACTGTGAAAAGCCCGTGACGCTGACCATCGAAGAGGCGCTGGCCGTGCGCAACAAAGTCTTCGAAACGGGGCGCATCTTCCAGTGCGGCGCAAATGCGGCTGCCAAGGACTGGTGCTGGCAGGCGCGCAAAGTCATCCAGGAGGGCGGCATCGGCAAAGTGCTCTGGGCCCAGGCGAGCAGCAACCGCAATTCGGCGGGCGGGCCCGACGACCGCGGCGGAGAATGGAACTGGCCCATCGACGAGGCCGCAACCGACGACCCCAACGCCGGTGAAAACTACATTGACTGGACACGCTGGCTGGGCAGCGCCCAGGCCCGCCCCTTCTCCAAGCCGCGCTTCTTCCAGTTCCGCAAATTCTGGGACTACAACGGCGGCATTGCCACCGACCTGATGTACCATGCGCTTGCCCCGCTGACGATCGCGCTCGACGCCAAAGCCCCGGAACGCGCAACCGGCTCAGGGGGCATCTTCGTCCAGCATGACGACCGCGAAGTGCCCGACACCTTCATGGTCACCCTGGATTATCCCGACGATTACACGGTCGTGATGACGTCCAGCATGGCCAACCGGCAGTCGAATCCCGTGGTGATTTACGGTCACCGGGGAACCATGCGCCTCAACGAGGACGGCGCGCTCAAGGTCACCCCGGAAAAAGAGTTCAAAGACGGATTCAAAGAGAAATACGGCGTCGAGGAACTGGTCATCACGCCCGCGCCGCGCGACGACATCCGCACAAGCTGGTTCAATGCGATTCGGACGCGCGAAGGGATTGTGCTCGATGCCGAGACCGCGTACCGCGCGATGGCCGGCATCAAAATGGCCGTGGAATCCTATCGACAGGACAAGGTCATCTTCTGGGACCACGTCAAAGAATGTTATGTGGATACCCACCCGCGCCCGAACCGACCCTCCAAAGTCCCGGCTGAAAATGCCTGAACTCTTCCTCCACCGACCGCGTTGGACTAAAGCAACCAAGTGTTCTTTCGCCATTCGCAGGAAGAAGACCTTGCCAAGCGTTCGCACCACAGCGGGAATGGAAACATGACGATGGATCGCTTTGTACTTGTGCTTTCACTCTTGGCCTGCCTGCCCGTTTTCGCCACGGACACCAACGCCGAGTCCCACAAACTGGGCTATAACCGTCCCGGCGCAACCTGCGATCTGGGCTGGGGACTCTGGGGCAATCCGCTGCCCCTGGACTACGACGGCGACGGGGACATGGACCTGCTGCTCTCCAGCGCGGGGGTGCCCTCGCGGGGACTCTGCTATTTTGAAAATGACGGGACCGGGGTCTTCAAAACGGGCCGTGTGCTCGATGGGGAAAAACGGCCCAATGTAAGCATTTCCTATATCAACGGCCAGCCCGTGGTGTGCGAGCCGGGCGTAGTGTATGACGACTTCGCCAAGAATCTCTACAGTGCGCCGCGCAAACTACCCTTTGACAAGAAGTTTCATTCCGACCGCGACAACCAGTGGCGGATGGCCGACTACGACGGCGATGGCGTGGCGGACCTGATCATCGGCGCAAGCGACTGGCGCGAGTATGGCTGGGACGACGCCTATGACGCCACGGGCCACTGGACCGCCGGGCCGTTGCACGGTTTTGTGTACTGGGTCAAGAACACGGGCACCGACACGGCCCCCGTGTATGGCGACGCGCAGCAGATCATGGCCGATGGCAAGCCGCTGGATGTCTTTGGAACGCCCTCACCCAATCTCGTGGACTGGGACGGCGATGGCGACCTGGACATTCTCTGCGGTTCCTTTCTGGACACAATCACCTATTTCGAAAACACCGGCACCCGCACCGCCCCGGTCTACGCGGCCGGACGCCTGCTGGAGGTGGACGGCAAACCGCTGCATCTTGAACTGGAGATGTTGCAGGTCGTGGTGGTCGATTGGGACAAGGACGGCGACCCCGACATCATCGTGGGCGAGGAAGACGGGCGCGTGGTCTTCATTGAAAACACAGGGCGCTCTGAGAAGGGCATGCCTGTGCTAAAGGCCCCGGTCTATCTGCGCCAACAGGCGGACAAGCTGAAGTGCGGCGCGCTGGTGACGCCCGACGCCGCCGATTGGGACGGCGACGGGGATGTGGACCTCATCTGCGGCAACACCGCGGGTTTTCTGGAGTACATCGAAAACCTCGGGGGCAATCCGCCCACCTGGGCGGAGCCGGTTCGTCTGAAAGCCGGGGGAGAGGTTATCCGGATCCAGGCTGGACCGAATCTGTCCATCCAGGGACCGGCCGAGGCCAAATGGGGCTACACCGTCCCCCTCGTGGCCGACTGGGACGGCGACGGGCTGCTGGACATCGTCTGCAATTCCATCGTGGGCAAGATCGTATGGTTCCGCAATATCGGCACGCCGGGCCATCCAGAGTTGGCCCCGGCAGAACCGGTGCGGGTCGCCTGGGACGGCGCGCCGCCAAAGCCCGCTTGGACCTGGTGGACACCCGGTCCGAACGAATTGGCAGTCGAATGGCGAACCAAACCCATCGTCACCGACCTTAACAACGACGGGTTGCCCGACCTGATTGCGGTGGACCATGAGGGCTTCCTTGCCTACTACGAGCGGCACCGGACCGATGCGGGTTTGGTGCTTGCCCCCGGACGTCGCATTTTCCAAGGCACTGACCGGGAGAAAGGCAGCGTGTTCGACGCCAACGGGGACCCGCTGGAGCTCGATCTGAACAAGGATGGACACAACGACCTGTCGCAGCGTGGTCCGGACGATGCCGTGCTGTACCGCTTTAGTGACCGGAGAGCGGGCCGCGATCTGGTGCGCAGCGCCACAACACTGTGCAAACCCGCAAAGGGTCTTCCCTTCACCGATCCCGCCCATCCAGAATCATGCTGGTTCCGCGCCAACGGAACCTGGGCAGGCGGCAGCGGCCGGCGGCAGATGGTCCTCTTCGACTGGGACGGAGACGGACGGCCCGACCTCGTGGCCAACAGCCGCAGCGTGAACCTGCTCAAGAACGTGGGGGAGAAGGGTGCCTTCGTGTTCAAGGACGAAGGGCCGCTGGTGGATGTCCTGCTGGCCGGACACACGACATGCCCAACGCTGGCGGACCTGGACCGGGACGGTGTCAAGGAATTGATCATCGGCGCGGAGGATGGATTCCTCTATCACTACAGGGAGAAATGAGAAGCGGCCCCATTTCCCCACCCCTACCATTCGACATCGACGGGGTACTTGCGGACAATCTCGTCATGAGTAATCAGGCGTAACCCCTCGATTCGGGCCTGGGCGACAAGCATCCTGTCGAAGGGGTCTTTGTGCAGGGCAGGCAGAGCGTCCAACGCATACGTGTGATTCGGCTGAATGCCCAGCAGCACAAGCCCGTTCGCCTCCTCTTGTGCGGCCACAATATCCGGCAGAGGCGTCGACAGCCTAAGCTTGCCAAGATGTAACTTGAGCTGGATCTCCCACAGACTGGCGACGCTCAGGTGGAGTTGGTTCCCGGAATCCTGGCACAGCGACATCGCACGAGGCGAGAGCTTCCCTGGCTCGCTGTCCCACCAAATGAAGGCATGGGTGTCCAAAAGGAGCTTCACTGGCCCTCCGGCCAGAACTCGTCGGGAAGCGGGGCATCAAAATCGTCACTGGCCCAGATGGCTCCCGAGTGCAGGCCCGCAACGCGTCCACCCATCGGAAACAGGTGCGCAATGGGCCGCTGGTCCTCGCTCAGAACAACGTGGAGTCCCGAAACAACACGCTGCACAAGCTCCTTGAAGTGGGCCGCCGCCTCGTTCAGCTCGACGGTTTCTGTCTGCATCTTCTTCTCCTATGAATCAAGACCAAGACATGATGACACGGATGAACCTCCCATGTAAAGCGCACGCGCGGGCCGGTGCAAGGGTAGAAGAAACACTTTGCGCCCGAGTCCGCCGACAATGCATACCCAGGCAATATCCTGCCCGGGAGCCATTTGGATCACAGCGGCTTCCCCCGCGTCCAACGACTCCACCGCCGCAGGCAAAAGCGGGCGCTTGAGCTCCTGCGTTCGCAACCACCGCAGGGAATTCCGGGGACACCATACTTGATTTGCAGCCGTTCAAACCGCAATCGTGGCCGACTTCAAACAACCCTGAAAAGAAGGACCTGCCAAGCGATAGGTCTCGGCAGGTCCATACCTCGCCTTGTCTCGCCGCGATACCACGCCTTCATTCCCTCTCTGCTCCTACCAGCAGTCTTGCCCGAGGGCCGTGGTTATCCCCGCCAATGGGGTGTTTAGGGCTCAAGCAAAAGTTTGGTCAAAATACACCTCCTTTGTTGAGGCTTTTAGCATAACACAAAGGAGAGCAAAATACTTGGGGAGTGGTCAGACCGCATATTTCACATCCACGGGGATGGGGCAAAGTGAGGAAGCTACCCGCCATTACGAGCAAGACCAAGGCCGGCGGGACGCCGG
>CAIXUF010000886.1 GCA_903922535.1 Candidatus Hydrogenedentota bacterium | reverse complement strand
ACGTTTTCCGCTCCAGCGGCGCGGGCGGGCAGAAGGTGAACAAGACCAGTTCCGCCGTGCGCCTGACGCACCTGCCCACGGGCATCGTCGTGTCCTGCCAGATCGAGCGTTCGCAGCACCGCAACCGCGAAACGGCCATGAGCATGCTCCGCGCCAAGCTCTACGACATCGAGGTCAAGCGTCAGGAGTCGGAGCTGAACGCGCTGCGAGAGGGCCAGCAGGACGTCGCCTGGGGCAGCCAGATCCGCAGCTACGTGCTGCATCCCTACCAGATGATCAAGGACCACCGCACGGGTGCGGAGACGGGCAATGTTGTCCGTGTGCTCGACGGCGAACTGGACCTGTTCGTCGAGTCTTACCTCAAGTGGAACCTGGAACGCAAGAGCCGCGCCGCACGGGCCGCGTCTTCCAAGGAGTAAAGCAGCATGACGGACAACGCAAACATCAACCCGGTCGTGGCCGGAAAAATGGCGAAGCGCGACGCGCTCATGGCCGACATCCGCAAGGCCATCGGCGCCGCCGAAGGCGACGCGCAGCGCGTGCCCGAACTGCTTGAGGCGGGCGCATGGGACGAGGCGGAACAGATCGCGGCGGCTTCCGGCGTCCCGGGACTGTCCAAGAAGATCCCCGCCTACCGCAAGACAGCCGAACAGATTGCGGCCACGGCCGCCGTCGCGCCTAAGCATTCGCCCGCCGCCCAGTCGGAAGAGCCGGATGAGGAAACGGGCGCGGAGCATGAACTGCGCCAGAACCGCATCCGCAAAATGGAGCGTTTCCGCGAGCGCGGCGACGAGCCCTTCAAGTACAAGTTTGACCGCTCGCACCTGATTGGCCAGGCTCGCGCCGATTTCGAGCAGGTGGAAAAGGAGTGCGCAGGCGAGGAACACGTGGAACTGCCCGCGCGGCTGGCGGGCCGCATTGCGGCCAAGCGCATCCAGGGCAAGAGCGCATTTTTCGACATCCGCGACGATTCCGGGCGCATCCAGATCTTCTTTGGCGAGCAGCAGATCGGCGTTGAATCCTACGAGGCGCTGCGCGACCTCGACATGGGCGACTTCATCGGCGTCGCAGGCCCCGTCCGGCGCACGCGCCGGGGCGAGATCACCGTGTTCGCCACGCACTGCGAGATCCTGACCAAGGCCCTGCGCCCGGCGCTGAGCAAGTGGCACGGCCTGTCCGACGTGGAGACCCGCTACCGCCAGCGCTACCTCGACATGGTGGCCAACCCCGAAGTGCTCGGCGTTTTCGCCAGGCGCATCCGCATGATCCAGGTCATGCGCGAATGGCTCAACGCGCGCGGCTATCTCGAGGTCGAGACGCCCATGCTCCACCCGATCGCCGGCGGCGCGACGGCGCGGCCGTTCATCACGCACCACAACACCTACGACCATGACTTCTACCTGCGCGTCGCGCCCGAGCTGTACCTCAAGCGCCTCATTGTCGGCGGCTTCGACAAGGTCTTCGAGATCAACCGCTGCTTCCGCAACGAGGGCGTGGACACGCGCCACAATCCTGAATTCACCACGATGGAACTGTACGAGGCGTACCAGGACTACATGGGCCTCATGGACGAGACAGAAGAGATGCTCTGCCATGTGATCGAACGCACGGTGGGCGCAAGGACACTCACCTACCAGGGCAACGAGATCAGCATCGAGCGCCCGTGGAAGCGCATCCAGCTCCACGAGGCAATCCGCCAGTACGCCGGGATTGATCTTGAGTCCACCCATGATCGCGAAGAGGCGGCCCGGCTCGCCAAGAGTGTCGGCGTGGACGTGGACCCCACCATGGGCTACGGTAAGATCGTGGACGCCGTCATGTCTGAGAAAGTGCAGCCCAAACTGGTGCAGCCCACGTTCCTGTACGACTATCCCATCGAGATCTCGCCCCTGGCCAAGAAGAAGCGCGGCGACGCCACGCTGACGGAGCGCTTCCAGCCGTTCATCGCCTGCCTTGAAGTGGGCAACGCCTTCTCCGAGTTGAACGACCCCATTGACCAGCGCGAGCGTTTCGAGGCGCAGGGCGCGCTGCGCGAGGCCGGCGACGACGAGGCCCAGTATCTTGACGAAGACTTCATCACCGCGCTGGAGGTGGGCATGCCGCCGACGGCCGGCCTGGGCATCGGCATCGACCGCCTGGCCATGATCTGCACCGACTCCGCGTCCATCCGCGAGGTCATCATGTTTCCGCAGTTGAGAACGATTGTGTAGCGGAAGGGTCTTGGGTCTTGGGTCTGGAAAACAAGAAAATGGACAAGTATTGACCGCGCGCATGCTTATGTCCCCCTTTGAAGGGGGATTTAGGGGGATGTGAGTGCGGATGTGGATAGTGTGTGAAACGATTCAATAGGACGACGCAATTTGTCCCCTGTCGGAGAGCCCCGATGCGCCTAATCCCATCCATTGCCTTTCTGCTGGTGCTGTGCGCCGCCTTTGTTGCCGCCGCCGTCGAACTTACCGACGACGTGGACATCTCGGGCAACTACGTGCAGGTGAAGCTGTCGCCCAAGGAGGGTGGCGTGGTGGACGTGATGCGCCTGCTCACCGGCTCGCCCAACGCCGTCGGCGCCAACGGCCTGCTGCTGGAGGGCTTCGGCATCCCCAGCCACTACGTGCCCAACCGCAGGGTGAACGAGAAGCTGGAGTCCCTTGACGAGTACAAGGACCGGCCCGTGCTCCGCTTCTCCTACACCTGCGAGGGGCCGAACATCGAGGGACTGAAAGTCACCCGCATCATGGAGCCCCTGCCCGACGAGGCGTCCATGCGCGTCACCTGGATGGTCGAGAACAAGGGCGCCGACGAGCAGTGGCTCGCCCCCTGGGTGCGCAACGACCTGCAGCCCGGCGGCATGCGCGGCACCGAGGACAAGATCACCTTCGCCTCGCTGGACGGAATGGTGTCGGCAAACCGCACCGGCTGGTATCCCGCCGCGCGCAACTGGATCGCCTCCACCGACAGCACCACCACAGAAACGGTCTACAGCGTGTTCCACGCCGACCAGACCCATTCATTCCTCACGCTCTGGGACGAGGAGGGCGCGGGTCGCGGTTTTCAGGCGGCCTTCGTGCCCACCATGCTCAAGCCCGGCGAGACGTGGAAAACCGTGTACCGTGTGGGCATCGTGCGCGGCCTCAAGCGCGTCGATTTCGCCACCGACGAACTCGCCGTCCAGCTTGACGCGTCCGGCGGCCAGCTCATTGCGTACCTTGCCGCCGTCAAGCCGCTCAAGGGCATCCGCATCGACGCGCGCGTGGTTGCCGAAAACGGACGCGTGTTCAAACTGCCCGCCAAACAGTTCGACATCGAGCCGGACAAGGTCATCCGCTGCACCTATCCCTTTGAGCCGCCCGCCGACGGATACTACGACTTCCTGGCCAAGTTTACCCAGGGCACGACCACCATCCCGCTTGGCGCCGACACCGGTTCGCCCCATGGCGGCATCGACGCGCGCTTCGCCGTCGGCAAGCCCGCACCCCGGCCCATGGAGGCTTGGACCGACGCCTCGCACGCGCTCGACCGCGGCCCGCGCACACTCAAGCGCACCCTCGCCTATGACGGCGACGCGGACATATGGATAGAGCCGTCCTTGGAAAAAGTGTTCAGCGAGGACAAGGTGGAGGCCGTGGGCACGGCAGCGCCGTCCGTCCAGCTCGGCCTTGCCCGCGGCGAGCGCGAGGCCTTCCAGATCTGTTTCCGCCCCGCGAAACAGGCCATGATCAGCGCCACGCTCCAGTTGGCCGATCTGACACACTCCGACGGCGCCGCGCGCATCACGCCCGCCGACGTGACGCTCAACGACGTGCGCTATGTGCAGGTGCGCATCCCCTCCCATTTCGAGGGGCCCACCGGCCTCTGGCCCGATGAACTCCCCCCGCACAAGCCCTTCATCGCCGAGCCCGGCGCGATCACCACGCTGTGGGTCACCGTCCACGCCAAATCCGGCCTGCCCGGCGGCGTCTACCGCGGTACCTGGCAGATCACCGCCGACGGCGAAAAGCCGCGCCCCCTCGCCGTCGAGGTGCGCGTGTTCGACTTTGACCTGCCCGTCACGCCCCGGCTCAAGACCGACTTCGGCTTCTGGGATGAGGCCGCCGCGCGCGGCGCGAAAATCAAAGGCACCGCGCTGGCCAAGGCCTACCTGAACAACGCGCTCGAACACCGCGTCACCCTGCGCGAGCCGCTGATGATCAACGGGCCCGAAGCCGACACGGCGGCGCTCAAGGACGCCCTGGGCCGCGGCGCCACCCAAATCGCCGTGTCGCCCGACCTGCGCAACTCGCCCGAAAAGCTCAAGGCCGTCAACGACATGGTCGTTCGTGCCGGGCTCAAGGGAAAGGTGTTCACACCGTTGGCCTACGAGCCCATGGAGCCCGGCTGGCCCAAGCTGCTGGAGGCCGTCAACCAGTGGAAAGCCGCCGCGCCCGACATTCCCGTGTCCACCAGCACCATCGGCATTCGTCCCTTCCTGCCCGACGCCTCCGATCTGTGGTGCGTTCATTCCCAGGTGTTCGACACCCCCAACGGCATGGACATCCTCAAGCGCATGGGCGCCGGACGCGAGGTCTGGTGGTACGTCAGCAACACGCCCCCCCGGCCCTACGGAAACCTCTTCGTTGACTTCGCCGGCATCGAATACCGCATCCTCTTCTGGCAGGCCTGGGCGCTCGGCGTCCGCGGCATGCAATACTGGAACATCGACTACATCCCCGCGTGGCAGAACCCTGAGAAGGACCTGCTCGATTCCACCCCCGTCAACGGCGACGGCGTGCTCGTATATCCCGGCCCCGACGGGCCGATCAACTCGATCCGCTGGGAACTCATCCGCGACGGCATCGAGGACTACGACTATCTTTCCCTCTTCATGGACCGCCGCAACAAACTGCTCGAACAGGGTGGCCAGGAGGCCTTGCTCGCCCGCGCCGCCGAAGTGTTCAACCTCGAAAAGGTTGTGCCCAGCCTCGTCACCTTTACCCGCGACAGCCAGGTGCTGCTCCAGAAGCGCGCCGAAATTGCCGGCATGATCGAGGAAATGGACCGTGCCCTGAAATCCGGACCGAAAAAGCCCGCGGCATCCGCCAGTGAACCCGCCCCGGCGCTTCCCAAACCGGAGCCCCTGCCCAAGCCCGCCGCCGCCCCCCCACCGCCGGCAAAAGGCCTGTTTGCCCCCCCGCCCCTGCCCCAGTTCCCCCCAATGGGCGGCCCCGGCAAGAA
Source organism: Candidatus Hydrogenedentota bacterium (assembly GCA_903922535.1). The sequence goes on along the minus strand of CAIXUF010000886.1, from coordinate 9,041 downwards.
TTTCGGCACAGGCAAGAAGTAACCCCCGGCAGGAAACAACAAGGCCCAAGAGCGCCGCCTGGCAGTCCGGCTTCTCCAACGCCGAGCAGGACCATCCTTTCCATAATGGCCAAATCCCGAAGAAGGCCCCGGCCACCCTTCCCAGGGAACGCCGCTCTTGTATGCATGTCATCTTCCCGACCCGGTCCGGCGCTGGAAGGGCCGGACCACCAACTGGCCCAGACGGACAAAGACATCAAGGAGACGGAGCGGGAAACGCACCGGATCGCCGACAGCACCCCCGAATTCAAGGGCAACATAGACCGGTTGTGCACCATATACGGCGTCGGCTGCATTGTCGCCGCCTCGGCCCGCAGTTGGCCCAGCGCCCGCCACGCGTGAACCGGAGCCCAAACTTCCGAGTTCTGCGAGTCCGCCCCGTGAAGCGCCTCGTCCGTCGTCATCCCGATCAGATCCGGAATCTGCTCCAATCCAAAACCCATCGCCGGGTAGTCCCGCCAGTCGTGAAAACCCGACGGTTTGCCCAGTGTCAGCAGCCGTGCAACGGGTTACGAATAGGATGTGCCAGTCAAATTCTCATTCATTTTACTCATGTCTCCGATTCACGCCGTTCCTTGCAAAGGACCGTCCCGAATGGCAACCCGCCGCCCATTTTATATTGGTTGCACGCCCGCGCACACTGTCTGCTCCCATTTGCAGAATCACTCCGCAGCGGGTCCCGGTCCGTGTTGCCTCTCGCGGGCTGGAAACACCCGCTGGCCTGTCTTTCTGCGCCGCACCGTTTCGGGGGGCAAGACAGGCTGTTATCCTTCCCAAGAATCACAGGTTGGAACGGGGGGAAGTGTCAAACTGGATCGTGGTAAAATTCCCCAAATGGGAACAGGCGTGGTAAAATATGGTCATTAGAGGCCAAAACATTATTGAGGACTGCCAGTGCCGTCATGCCGACAGCAGTGGCGCACTCGGCGCATGGTTGAAAGAAGTGTCCCAAGCCCAATGGGCCATGATGCAGGACGTCAAAGAGCGGTTCCCGATCAAGGCAATCAACGCACGGCGCGTTGTGTTCAAGATAAAGGGAAACAGCTACAGAATTGTGGCCGTTGTGGACTTTCGGTGCAGCATAGTGGTTGTCCGCTTCGCGGGCACCCATGCTGAGTACGACAAGATCAACGCGGAGACCATATGATGAACATCACAAACGCCGCCGAACACAAGGCGGCCCTCGATGCCATGACGCGGCTTGTTGAGGAAGATGGAGACGAGAACCTTCTCCTTGTGCTGTCCCGGGCCGTCGGCGAATATGAGGATTTGCATGTGAAAATCGGCTCCTGCGACCCGGTGGACTGCATCCTTTTCCGCATGGACCAGATGGGTTGGACGCAAAAAGACGTTGCCCACCTGTTCGGCGGGCGGTCCCACACCTCCGAAGTTCTGAACAGGAAACGCTCTCTCACCAAGAACATGATTCTCCGCGTCCATGAGTTCATGGGCATTCCCCTCGAAGATCTTATGGAAACGCAGAAACTCGCCGTGTAAATGAAAGATTTCCACGCCGCGTTTGCCGGCCGCGGTTCACGATTCGTCCTACTCCGTCATTCTTTCAACCCGCACCCCCGCGGCACAGGGAGGATTCTTAAATGATTGATGTCTCGTGTCCGTATTGCGGCGCGCGCCAGCCTGTGGACGAGACCCGGGCGGGCCGGGAAATATACTGTCAGGTCTGCGCGGCCAAGTTTGAGGTTGCCGAGGCGGCCGCCGCGGCCGCCGCCTTTGGGAACGCGGCCGTGCCGACTCAGGCAAACGGGGATTTTCATTGGGAAGGGCGTCCGCTCCGCCGCGCCCGGCTGGGCATGTGGATTCTGGGCATCGTGCTGCTGCCGGTGGGCGTGGGATTGATCTTCCTCGGCATGGCCCTGCTGCACCAATACAGCCGTTATTATGTAATCACCTCGACCCACATCGTCACCCGGCACGGTATTTTGAGCGTTGACACGCGGCAAATCGCCGTGAAGGACATTCGCAGCATCGAGGTGCTGGCCACGTTGTGGCAGCGGCTGCTGGGCATACGCCGGGTCGAAATCAGCACCGCCGGCACGGAGGGGGTTGACGTGGCGCTGCTGGGCATTCCGGTGGAGATTGCCGAGGCCGTTCAGCACCTCCAAATCAAGCGGGGTCGCGGGTATGACGATTGAGCGCCGTGCGGCAGAAGAGGGGACAACGCGCTCTTGAGCAATTCAGATCAATGCCAGCAGATCGCACTTGATCTGGCAAACAGGTTAAACAACACGGACGACCTGTTCGAGACGGGTGTGATGACCCGTGTCGAGGCGGAACTTCCGTCGTTGGAGCCGCTGGCGTGGCTTGCCGCGCAGCCGGACATGACGCAGTATTACTGGCGCGACCGGGATGAGGCTTTCGAGATGGCGGGCGTGGGGGAGGCGGACGTGCTGTCGCCCAGCCGTGTGCCGCCGGAGCCGCATGCGGTGCTCGATGAGATTCGGCATCGGCTGTCTGCTGGAGACGACCAGCCTCGTTACTACGGCGGTTTCCGGTTTGAGCCCACCCGCGAACCGGGCGGACGGTGGCGTGAGTTTGTTGCGTACCGGTTTGTTGCGCCGCTGGTGGAAGTTTGCCGCGATGCGCGCGGCACACGGCTTGCCGTGAACCTGTATGCCGCGCCGGGACAGAGCCCGGCGGAAGTCGTTGAGCGGGCACGTCAATATCTGACCGAACGCATCGTCTTTTCCGACACGGTAACGGCCGTTTTGCTGCCACCTGTCGTTCAGCGGGAAGACCGGCCAGACCGGGAGAGCTGGTTCAACATGCTTGGCCACGCCGCCGAAGCCTTTGACCGCGGCGAATTGGGCAAGGTGGTGCTGGCACGGGAGACCTGCTTTACGGCCGCAGCCCCGTTTGACCCGGTTGCCGTGCTGTGTGCGCTGGCGCGGCAGACGGAAAACGCCTTCCTGTTTTGTTTTCATCCCTCTTTGGGCCGCGCCTTTCTGGGCGCCTCGCCGGAACGGCTGCTGCTGCGCCGTGACGCGCGGCTGTACAGTGAGGCCATCGCGGGCACGCGCCCGCGCGCGTCGGACCCCGCCGGGGATGCAGCGCTGGGCCAGGCGCTGCTGGACAGCGCCAAGGACCGGCGCGAACATGGGATGGTGGTGGAGGCGCTTCGCGGGCACTTCGCCCGGCTGTGCAGTGACACGCATGAAGACGAGGGTCCGTCGCTGCTGGAACTGCGCCACTGCCGCCATCTGGCGACGCGTTTCGAGGGCCTGTTGCGCGAAGGCGTGACTGATGCGGACATTCTCGCCACGCTGCATCCGACACCGGCGGTGGGTGGCACGCCCACGGACCGCGCGCTGGCCTTTATCGCCCGCGAGGAACCCTTCGACCGGGGCACCTATGCGGGGCCGGTGGGGTGGGTGTCGGCGGCGGGCGCGGAGTTCTGCGTGGGCATCCGCTCGGGACAGGTGCGCGGCAAGGAACTCGCCGTTTACAATGGCGCGGGGATTGTTCCCGGTTCCGATCCCGGCGAAGAGTGGAACGAGATTGAGACCAAGATGGAGAATTTCCTGCGCGCCGTGGGACTCAGCCACGACGGCTCCGTCAGTGAAAGGCATGACATGGCATGAACAATCAGGCATGGGCGGACATACTGATCGACGAACTGGTCCGGCTGGGCGCGTGCGGCTTTGTGGTGTCGCCCGGTTCACGCAGCACGCCCCTGGCGCTGGCCGTCGCACGTCATCCCGACGCGCGGCAGACGCTCCATTTTGACGAGCGCGGCGCGGCCTTTCTGGCGCTGGGCTGGGCGAAGGCGGCCGGAAGGCCGGCCGTGCTGGTATGCACCTCGGGCAGCGCCGCCGCAAACTACTGGCCCGCCGTGGTGGAGGCGTCTTCCGGCCGCACGCCGCTGGTGATCCTGACGGCAGACCGCCCTCCTGAACTCCAGCGTTGCGGCGCCAACCAGACCATTGACCAGGACCGGCTCTACGGCGGCTTCACGCGCGCGGCGTTCACGCTGCCCTGCGCGAACGTCAACTGTCCCGTGGACGCGCTGCGCGGCACGCTTGATCAGGTGTTCCAGCAGGCGGTCCATCCACCCGCCGGACCGGTGCATGTGAACTGCATGTTTCGAGAGCCGCTGGATCCGGGCAACGAGATGCCGCCCTACCGCTTTGCGGAGAGCGGGTCTGAGTTTGCGGAACCGCGCACGCGCTGGATGCTGCCCAGCCTTGAACTCTCCGAGCCTTCCCAGCACTGGCTGTTGAACCGTCTGCACGGGGTGCAGCGCGGGCTGCTGCTGGTGGGTGATCTGCGCAATGCCGCCGAACGTGACGCCGTGCGGGAACTGGCGGTCGGGCTGCGGTGGCCGGTCTTCCCGGACATCGCCTCGGGTTTGCGCATTGGAAGCGCATCGCCCGTGGTGGCCCATTTCGATGCGCTGCTCCAGTCGAAGAAATTTCTGGACCGGTTCAAGCCGGATTTCATCCTCCATGTGGGGGGCAACTTCGTGTCGAAGCGGTTGCTGGAACGGGTGTCGGCGCGCAGTTGCACCGTGGTCCAGGTGTGCCCGCATCCGATGGACCTGGACCCGGGCCGGGCCGTGGAACGCCGTTTCGAGGCCGATATTGACGTCTTTTGCCGTTGGCTGGGCCCTGTTGCCAAACATCTGGCGCAGCAGGGATGGCCGCTTCCCTTCGACACGCTCAACGCCGCGGCAGGCGGCGAAATCGACGCATGGTGCGCGGCACACGGCACGCCCAACGAAATTGGTGTTGCCCGCGTGATTTCGCGGGTGGTCCCGGCGGACGCCACACTGTTCCTCGCGAACAGCATGCCCGTGCGGGACGCGGACATGTTTGCCGCCCAGGAAGGTCCGGGTGCATGGGTGGAGGTGAACCGGGGCGCGAGCGGGATTGACGGCAACATCGCCACCGCCGCGGGGCTGGCGCTGGGTTCGGAAAGGCCCGTGGTGGCCGTGGTTGGCGACGTGGCGGCGCTGCACGATCTCAACTCACTTGCGCTGCTGCGAAACCTCAAAACCCCCTTCGTGCTGGTGGTGGTGAACAACGACGGCGGCGGGATCTTTTCCTTCCTGCCCATCGCCGCCCACCGCGAGTTTCTCGAGTCCCATTTTGCCGCGCCGCACGGGCTCGGCTTCGGCCAGGCCGCGCAGATGTTCGGTCTGCCCCATCACGCGCCGGCATCGGAGCGGGAATTGGAGGCTGCCTGTGCGGCGGCGCTCACGTATCCGGGCGCCACGATAATAGAGGTGCGCACACAGCGCGACCGCAATGTGGCGGACCACCACGAATTGAAAGACCGGCTCACCGCCGCATGCGACCGGGTGCTGGGCGGATAGTCTTCAGTGCACGCCCGTCTGCCACGCCATGGCGAGGATGCGCAGGCCGGCCAGCGTCAGTGCTCCGGCCAGCAGGCGGACAATCCAGTTTCCCTTCACCCTGCCGGACAGCAGCGCCCCCATCTGCGCGCCAACCAGGACACCCGCGGACAGGACGATGGTGCGGCGGATGCCGTGCTGGAATGCGCCGCTGCCGATATGGGCGATGGTTCCGGCGAGGGCCATGATGGCCAAGATGAAGTGCGAGGTTGCCGTGGCGACATGCACCGGAAAATTGAGAAAGCGGATCATGGCGGGCACGTGGACAATGCCGCCCCCGGTGCCCAGCAGGCTGGAAAAATAGCCAACCACCGCACTTATGGATATCCCCAGTCCCGAATTGTAGGTCCACCGGTGGACCGTTCCATCCGACTCGGTGACGACGCGCCGCGCGTGCCCTTTGGGCCGTCCCGCGGGATGGGTGTTTTCAGGGTTCGGCCGCCACAGCAGAAACAGGGCCATGAGGACCATCAGCGCGCCGAACACGAGGTTGAACTGCTGCCGCGCAATGAGGCCGGTCGTAAGTGCGCCCAGCACCGCGCCCGGCACCGTGACACAGGAAAACACCAAGCCGGATCGATAGTCGATGCGGCCCATGCGCGCATAGGCGACAGAGCCCGAGGCCGCGTTGAAGAACACCACGGCGAGCGAAATGCATGTTATGGTCTGCGGGCTTTCTTCGGGATAGAGCAGCAGCAGCAGCGGTGCCAGGATGAACCCGCCGCCCGCGCCAATGAGGGTTCCGAAGGCGCCCACCAGCACGCCCACGGGCAACAACCACCAGTATTGGACAAGACTCAACTTCATAACTCCGTGGGCAAGGGACGATGCCGCGGACCATTTTCAGCCGCCGTCGGCGTGTGCAATGTCTGTGACGCAGCCTTATGCCTCGATGGTTTTTCCAGTGCTCAGATTGAGCCAGCCGATGCCGGTCTTGCGCAGGGCGTATCCGAACTCCTTCAGGTGGTCGCCGTAACTGAGCATCCAGTGGAAGCCGGCCATGTCGTGGGCGAGCAGTTTCCAGTCGCCCTCGATGCTGACGTCCACCTGGGAACGGCAGATGTCGAGGAAGGGGTTGTCGAGCACCTTGCCCCGGAAACCTATCCAGCGCTTGTTGCTGAAATCCGGGTCGATCACGGTGACGGTCTGCCCGAGTTTCATCTCGACTTTGGGGGCGGCACCGTAGTCCGATTCGAAGTGCGTGACCACGCGCACGTCTTCGAGCCTCTTGCCGTTCATGCGGCGCGGTGCGGTGCAGTGGGCCAGCGTGATTTGACCGTTGTGCGGATAAGTGGGGTCCTGGAGAAACACGGGCGTCTGCGCGATGTGGTGCAGCAGGATGCCCGACGGAATCACAACAAAGTCCGATTCGCAAAAGGCCATTCCGCCGGCGTCGTTGACGAGTGACAGCGTCAGGCAGGCGGTGGTCTGCGCCATGGGCATGACGGTGGACATGCAGTTGTTGATCGTGATTGCCTGCGCGTCCTCCTCGGCGAGGAGGTCCTCAAATACCTGGGCGAGCATAAAGGCCCGCACGACGAAGCCCTGGTCCGTCTCCAGCTTCACGCCCGGCTGCTTCACGTAGTCTGCCGCGTCGATTTCGGCGCGTTTCATGCGGGCGGCGTCTTTCCGAATCGCCTCGATGCGTTTGCCCAGTTCATCGTAGGGGCAGTCTCTGAGGTCCATCTTCCACAGATCGCGGCAGGCTTGCGGCGCGCCTTGTCCGCCGGGACCCCATCCGGCCGGACCGCCAATGCAGACCACCCTGCTGCCCATGGTGTTGTTGTGCGCATACAGGGCGCGCAGCCGCCAGAGCAGTTCGTTGTAGTCGTCAACGACCACGTCCTCGGGGAGCAGGCCGGGCTGGCCGAGATCATCATGCATTTTGCGCATCGTAATCGGGCTTACGATCTCGTACCACAGGTAAACGGGGCCCGACTTGTGGCGCACGAATACCAGGTTGTGGCGCTTTTCGGAAATGAGCGGCTCCAGTTCGGCCCCTGCGCCATAGATGAGCATCACGTCCGCGTCGCCGTCCACAAGCGGCTTGGCCTCCTCCTCTTCGGCAACCCGGGCAAGGGGTCGGATCTCCATTGGAAACTCGGCCTTGGCGCGCAGGGCGTCGAGTTCCGCCTGGATGCATTTCAACTCTTCGGCGACGTCCGCCTCGGTATGAAGGCCGCCCCAGGGGCGCCAGCTTGTTTGTTCCTGCCGCTCATGGGGCCGCCAGGTCAGCACGGGCTGCACGGTGAGCGTTTTGGTCTTGCGGACGGGCGGTGTGCGCGGCGCGGCCGCGACGGCGCCCTTTCCCGCGTCCGTGGTGGCGCAGCCCGCGAGCACGGACGCGCCGAGCGCCGAACCGCCGATGGATGCAAAGAACGCGCGGCGATCCATGCCGTCGGCATGGCTTGCGCAACCGCAGCAACCGGAATGATCCTTGTGCATGGCAATGGCCTCCTGTTTGGGTTTCATAAGCCATTCTAGGGCAGCGGGCGCGGCTTGTCAATCACGATTATGGTAAACTGGGGTCCGCCCGGCCCGCCCTGTCATTGCGGGCGAAGCGAAGCAATCTCCTGCAACCATGGCCCCGACCTTGGGCACTGGCGGGCAAGAGATTGCTTCGCTCCGCCCGCAATGACGGCTGGAGCCCCGCAAGGCGAACAGAAGGAGTCTGCGCATGGCTGCGATTCAGTGGGCCAAGGCCCGCGAATACCAGGAAATTCTATACGACAAGGCCGAGGGCATCGCCAGGATCACGATCAACCGGCCCCATCGGCGCAACGCGTTCACACCGCTGACGAACGATGAAATCAGCGACGCGCTGCGGGATGCGCGGTTTGACCCGGAGATCGGCGTTATCATCCTGACCGGCGTGGGCACGGAGGCGTTCTGCTCGGGCGGCGACCAGAAGGTTCGCGGCGATGCGGGCTATGTGGACGACCGCACGGGCGCGCACCGGCTGAATGTGCTGGACCTGCACCGCCAGATTCGCACCCTTCCCAAGCCGGTGATTGCCATGGTGGCGGGCTATGCCATCGGCGGCGGCAACATTCTCACGATGGTTTGCGATTTGACCATCGCGGCGGACAACGCGATTTTCGGGCAGACGGGCCCGCTGGTGGGGTCCTTCGACGCGGGCTACGGATCGTCTCATCTGGCGCGGATGGTGGGGCAGAAGAAGGCACGCGAGATTTGGTACCTTTGCCGGCAGTACAACGCGCAGCAGGCGCTGGACATGGGGCTGGTCAACACGGTGGTGCCGCTCGACAGGCTGGAGGAGGAGACGGTGACGTGGTGCCGCGAAATCCTGCGCATGTCGCCGACGGCTATCCGTTGCATCAAGGCCGCCATGAATGCCGACGAGGACGGACAGGCCGGCGTCATGGAACTGGCCGGCAACGCCACCAGTCTCTTCTACATGAGCGAGGAGGGGCAGGAGGGGCGCAATGCGTTTCTCGAAAAGCGCCCGCCCGATTTCTCCAAGTTCCCACGGAACCCGTGAGGAGTCCTGGACGCAGAATGGATACTTCGCGCATGACAAGTGCTGCCGGCATCTCCCGGTTTCATGGTCCATGTACGCCGGGTTGCCGCCCCTTTTTTGAGTGCGGTGGCCATGCCGCCGCTTTCGCTT
>CAIXUF010000885.1 GCA_903922535.1 Candidatus Hydrogenedentota bacterium | reverse complement strand
TTATTAAAGAATGTCAACTAATACCCGTTTGCAGTATAATAAACTTTCAACCCTTGATTAGCATTAATTATTACAATACTTCGGTAGTTTTTTTAATACCACAATTATCAAGAGATTGCTTCGCTGCGCTCGCAATGACGGTGCGGAAAATCATGCGTAGTTTCCAAACTCGCGGACGGCGTCGAACATGGCGACGACGTTCTGCACGGGCGTTTCTTCGAGGATGGTGTCATGGCTGGCGCCGCAGATGTAGCCGCCGCCGGGCTTCATGATGTCGAGCACTTCGCGGGTGGACTGGCGCACCGATTCGGGCGTGCCGTCTATCAGCACATGGTGCGAGTCAACGGCGCCGTTGAACACAAGCCGGTCGCCGAAGTCGCGCTTGAGCCCGGCGGGCTCCATGCCGCGGCAGGACGGCTGCACGGCGTGGACGGCGTCGATGCCCGCATCGATAAAAAGCGGGATGAGTTCGCGCACGCCGCCGCAGCAGTGCATCATGACGCCGAGCCCATGGTCGTGTCCCAGTTTCGCCAGCCGCGCCAGGTGCGGCTGTATGAACTGCCCAAACAGGGCCGCGCCAAGCAGCGGGCCGGTCTGGCTGCCAAAATCGTTGCCGATGAAGAAGAGATCAATCGCCCCCCTGGCGGCCTGAAACACCCGCGCGCTCGAAGCGGCGTAGTAGTCCACCAGATGGGTGAACAGCGCCTCGACGACTTCGGGCTCCTCGTACATGCGGAGCATGAGTTCCTCCATGCCGAGCAGGTCGATCGCGTCATGCCAGAAGGGCGACCAGTCGCCGCCGAGGACGGCATATTCGCCTTTCCACGTCAGCGCGGCGGCGCGGATGCCGCCCACATCCACCCAATCGGCGCTTGGCCACGGGTAGGCGTGGATCTCGTCCAGCGTGGCCCCGGCCAGTGGGTGGGTGATGGGCTGTCCGTAGCCAAAGCCCTCGCGCTCGACACCGAACACGGTTCGGCAGGTAGCCTGCGGATGCCGCAACGGGAAGTCGGGTCCGCAGTAGCCCGCATGGACCCGGCGGAAATCATCGCCGAAGAACCGGCGCAGCGGTTCGTCGTCCAGTCCCAGTTCGGCCTTCGCCTTAACCCAGAATTCCGCCGACGCGCCGCACCAGACGGGCACCCGGTCCGGTTCCTGGTGGGCAAAGGCGGTCAGCACCCGCTCCCGTGAACTTAGTCGCAATGGAAGACCTCCTCCAGGTCGGCCCACCATTCGCCCGCTGCCGCGTTGGCGATGGGCACCTGCATCGGCTTGCACACCGCCCACCAGTCCTGCGTGGTCGGGTCGGCGGCCATTTTCGCCATGTCGCCGTCAAAGTCCGTGCCAACATATTCGAGGTAGCTGAACAGGTAATACGCGCCGTCGGGGAACTGCCGCAGGTAGATCGAGTAGTTCTGGATGTGGCAGTCCTTAATCATCTTGAGCACGGCAGGCCACACCGCGGCATGTTCCCGCTTGTAGTCCTCCACCCGGTCCGGTTGCAGTCCGATGATCCAGCCGTAGCGTTGCATGCTCCTGATCTCCTTGTTCGTGTAGTGCCAGCGACAAACATAGAGTAGCGCAACCGCAAACGGCGCTCAAAATGAATCTCTGCGTTCCTCCGCGTCCTCTGCGTCTCTGCGTTCAAAGAGAAAGTACAACGCAAAGGCGCGGAGGACGCGGAGGAACGCAGAGGGGAAAAGACCGCAAGTTCTCAAGATCAGATCGACACTACCACAAACTCTGTTTCGATTTGATCGCCTTTGCAGTGGAACAGGCGGTAGCCCTTCTCCGTGGTTTTGTCGTGGTTGCCGCGGGTGCCGGCGCAGCAGGCGGTGGTGGTAAAGAGGATGCCGTCGCGGCGCTCTTCCTGGTTGCCGTGGTAATGGCCGGCTGCGGCGAGGCGCAGGGCGTGCCCCTGAAACAGGGCCAGCACCTCTTCGGCGTTTTTCACGCGGTAGGATTTCGAGTGCGGGTTGAGCGGATGGTGGAGGAACAGTGCGATGGGTGTGGCGGCGTCGATGGTTGACACCTCTTTCTTTAGCCAGTCGAGCCGGTCCGCCGGGACGGTCACGTCCGACGCGAAACCCACGGTGGAATTCAGTCCCAGCAACACCCAGCCGTTGTGCTCCCTGCGCCAGTTTGCCGGGCCAAAGACTTTTTCATAACCGGCCGCAATGTCCTTGCCTGTGTCATGGTTGCCGGGGATGATGTAATGGGGCTTGCTTAGCCGGTCCAGTCCGGTCTTGGCCAGGGCGAACTCTTCGGGCTTGGCCGCCGTGGTCAGATCGCCCAGCACGACGGCAAAATCTAGGTCGTCCCTGGCGTTCAAGGCATCCACCATCTTCGCCAGCGCCTTGCCGCCCTCATCCAATTGGAGGTGCAGATCATTCATGATCGCGAAGGTGAACCCTGCCGGTTGCGCGACGCCGTGTCCCGCCGTCAACCATCCCAGTGCCGCGCCTGTGGCAACCAGAAACTCCCGCCGACCGATGCGCGTTGTCATTTCGCGAACACCTCGTCCAGGTTCAACTCGGTGACGTCGCCAAAGGCTTTCAATGCGTCAAGCTTGATGCGGTTCCTGTCGCCCACGATGGAGATGAGTTTGGGCCGGTCCGCAATGTTGTCCTTCTGGAAGGCCATGACGGTGTCGATGTTGTCGGCCTTGCTGATGGCGTCAAACCATGCCGGGCGCGGGTCTTCCAGGATGCCGCGCCGTTCCCAGCCGAGCACCGTTTCCAGCACCTCGCGGAAGCCGACCTTGCCGGTGCGGTAGCTGTTCAGCAGCGACTGACGCGCGTTGCCGTAGCGATCCTCGGAGCGGGGCATGTTGTCGAGCAGATGGATGAACGCGCCAACCGCGTCGGCGGTCTTGTCGGCCTGGGTCTGGATGACGCCCATCATCACGTTCTGGTCGCCCTTGCGGTAGCCGGGCGTGTAGCGCGCGGCGGCCACGTAGGCCAAAGCCCGCGCCTCGCGCAGTTCCTGAAACACGATCCCGGCCATGCCGTCGGCAAAGTAGCTGTTGTACAACTGCACCTGCGGGCTGATGCGCGGGTCGTAGGGCGCGCCGCCGAAATCAAGCTGCACATGGGCTTGCGCGGCCTCTTTCTGGATGAAGAAGACCTCGCTGGCCTGCGGCGCCGCGACGCCGAGCTGCTTGTAGGGCGGGGGATCGTCGAGCAGCCCGTGGATGGGGTGGCTGGCGCGGACGATGTCACGCACCTTTGCCGCGTCCAGCGTTCCGGTGTAGCACACGTTCTGTCGGCTGCTGACCATGCCGCGGATGACCCGCCGCAGTTCGTCTGCGGTGAGCGCGTTGACACGCTCGGTGGAGGGCATGCGCAGGTAGTAGGCGTCGTTGCCGTAGCGATGCCGCTCCACGAGCGCCTTGGTGATTGTGTCCTGCTCCTTGCGCGAGTCGATGCGCTGCTGGAGGATGATTGCCTTGAGCTGTTCGAGCGCCTCCGGCGCGGCGGCGGGCTTCCACAGCAGTTCCATGAGCAGCGCCACGGACTTCTCAAAATTCTCGTCGAGCCCGGTCATTTCAAAGACAGTCTCGTGATCCGACGCGGTGACGTTGAACGTGGTGCCGAGCTTGTACCATTCGCGCTGAAGGTCGTCGGAGGACAGCCGTTCAGTGCCGGAAATCTGCACCAGCCGCACGGCGATGGCAGCCAGTTCGTTCTCGCGCGTGCCCGCCTGGGCCCGCAGGGAGAAGGTGAACAGGTCGTTGATCGGGTTCTTGTTCACATAGAAGCTGATGCCGCGCCCGTCCTCCTTCTTCTCATAGTCCCGCCCGGCCTGAATGAAGACAGGTTCCATGGGCGGGCAGGGGATGTCGAGGGCCTCGCGGGCAAATTTGGACTGGCGTGTCGGGTCAATGGTGATCTTTGGCAGCACCGGCTTCTCGACGTGGGGCACCTCGCGCTTGGCATCCTCGCGGTATCCGGCGATGTAGCCCGCGCCGAAATACTGGTTGGCCACGCGGACCACGTCGTCGCGGGTGACCGCCTCCATGCGCTTCACCCGGTCAATGGCGTGCTCCCAGGGCTCAAAGGCGATCCATGCGCCGCGCATGCGGTCCACCCGGCTGTCGTCCGATTCGAGCCCGGTCTTCTCCATGCGCTTGAAGTCGTTGACGATGGCGGGGATCAGCCAGTCGTCAAACTCGCCCTTCTTGATGTGCTCGACCTGCTCGATGAGCAGCTTCTCCACCTCCTCCAGGCTCTGGCCCGGCTTGGGGATCCCGTAGAGGTACTGGGTGCCGTAGTCGTTCATCTGCAGCGGGTAGGCGCCCGCCCGGGTAACCCGCTGCTGCTGGTTCAGGTTGAGGTTGATGAGCCCCGCGGTGGCGTTGTCGAGCAGCATGTCCACCATCGTGAGCGCCTCGGAGTCGGGGGAAAGCCTGGGCACGGTGCGGAACGCCAGCAGCACCATCTCCTCGGCCTGGAACTGTATGCGCACCTCCTCGCGGGTTGTGGGCGGCGGGTCGTCCCAGGTAGGCCGCTTTGGCAGTTCACGCGACTGCCAGCCCGAGAAGTACTGGTCAATCACCGCAATCGCCTCGTCGGGATTGATGTCGCCCGAGATGAACACAGCGAAGTTATTCGGCGCGTACCAGGTCTCGCAGAACTTGTGCAGGTTCATGAGGGACGGGTTCTTGAGGTCCTCGACCGACCCGAGCGTGGGCTTTTGGCCGTAGGGATGAATCTTAAACAGCT
>CAIXUF010000884.1 GCA_903922535.1 Candidatus Hydrogenedentota bacterium | reverse complement strand
TCGTTTTGCGCCATTCGGTGCTGATTTGCGACAAGCATGGGCGACCTCGGAAAACGCCGCCTTCAGCTTCCGGCTGGCTTCTCCGTCTTGCCTGCCAGCGGGCTCGCGGGAATGTCCACAGCCTCCGGCGCGTCGGGCTTCGACGGATCAAACGTGCCAACATCGTCAGCCAAATGTTTGGCAAGCCCGGGCACCTTGGCCCGGATACCCTCGACCACGCACCGGGCCAACTCGTAACCGCCGTAGGTGCTGTGATGGGTGTTGTCCGCAAGCGCCTTGTCCTGCCCCGGAAAGGTGTGCGCCGGATAAAAGACAAACGCCTTCTCTGATTTCTCCGCCCCGAGTGCGTCGTAGAGCTTCAAACTCATCGCATGGAGATCAACCACCGGCACGTTCATTTCCGCGCCGACCTGCCGCATGGCATCCGCGTAATCAGCAAGCGTAGGCTGAGGCTTGCCGTCCGCCCAGCGCCGCCGTTCCATCGGCGTCACCAGAACCGGAAGGCCGCCCTTGCCGCACGCCGCCTGAACGAACCGCTTGAGGTTCGCCTTGTAGCTGGTGAACGGTCCCGCGCTTTTCGACTTGTCCTTCTGGTCGTTGTGGCCGAACTGGATGAAAAGGTAGTCACCCTTCTTCATCATGCTCAAAATCTTCTCAAGACGCCTCTGATGCTCGAAAGAGTAAAGGGCCAGTCCCGATTCCGCCTGATTGGACAGAGCCACCTCTGGCTTGAAGAAACGAGGCAGCATCTGTCCCCAGCCGGCATAAGGTTCTTTGGCCTGATCCGTGACCGTCGAGTCTCCGGCAAGGAACACCGTGAGTGCGTCTTTCGCCGGCCTGATCTCGACCGATGAGACGCCGGGGTGACTGCCGTTGAACTCTAGCGTGAGGCGTCCGTCCCAAGAGGGCGAAACCGGCGGACCCTTCTCGCGGCCGTTCAATTTCACCTCAACCCCCGTGCTGATCACCGGATGGCGCACATTCACGGTGAACGTCCGCGTCACGAACGTCCCCGCAGCAGTCTCCACCTTCAGCAGCATCAGCCGACGCGCCTCAGCCTTAACCGTCGTCGACGTCGCACGACTCGGATCACCGAATCGCACCGTCACGGCGTAATTGCCCTCGTCGACATCCACCGCAAACACTTTTGCGCATGGCTGTCCTGGCCTCGACTCTCGGCTTTCGAGAAAACCGTAGCCGCGTTTGGCATCAAAGGCCGTCCCTGGCGCAACCCGCGTGTAGCCGGGCTCAGCATCGCCTGAGTTGAAGTCGAACGCAAGTTTCTCCGTCCCCGCTGCCGCACACAAAGTGGCAGCGTGACTACCCATGACGAAACTGCGTCGCAATAGACATCCGGCGCTTAGTAAAAATCGAGAGTCCATTGGCCTGTTCCTTTTAATAAAAACGGTTCCCTTCAAACTCGATAGTAATCACGATAACACACCCTCATGCGAACCGCCAACCAAGGATTCGCGGACCCATACGCAAACCCTTTCTTCCGCATTGTCTGGCCTTGAAACCCTCATCCCGTCCCGACCGGGGCGCACGCCGCAGGATAGCGGCGGACACTGCGCCCCTGCATCGGCCTGCACCCCGCGCAGGATAGCGCGGGGCAAGCAGGCCTCTTTGCCCGCACGACCGTTGTGTTCTCGCGTCGTTCTTCCCGGCCAGCAAGAGCTCCTCGGGGGCCGCCGCCCCAGCCGGCCCGCCTGCACCGCCGGAGACAGCCCTGCCTCCCGCTTCGCTGGTCGGCAGGGCGCGGCGCTGCTCACCGGCGGGACCGCCGCAGGATAGCGGCGGGGGATCGGCGGGTCCCCGGCTAGCCTGCGCTGCCCACGCCCGCGGAT
>CAIXUF010000883.1 GCA_903922535.1 Candidatus Hydrogenedentota bacterium | reverse complement strand
TAACACCTAACACCTAGCACCTGATCTCCCGTCTACTTGCCCACACAGAACCGGGAGAATATCTGATCCAGCAGATCATGCGTGTAGTTGCGGCCGATGATCCTGCCCAGTGCCTCCGCGGCCCGTCGTAACTCATCTGCCGCCAGTACCAATCCAGAATCATCTCCAGCCAACAATTTGCGACCTTTGGCCAGCGCCTGCTCCGCATGCACGAGTTCGGCGTGGTGACGCTCCGTAACCGTGGGATGCACCGGCGCCTGACGTTCCACTCCCAACTGTCCCACCAACGCCACTTTGAGTTCCGACAACCCGGCGCCAGTCTTGAGCGACAACCTCAATACTTCCGGCACCGTCATGCGTCCGGCAGCCTGCAGCACGTGTGTGATCTCGCTCTCTTTCACCACGACCGGCAGATCCATCTTATTCAACACCAATAGCATTCGCGTGGTATTCCGCGCGAATGCTAGATGCTGCTCGGCAAGGGGACGCGACGCGTCGATCAGGTAGATGATCAGATCCGCCTGTTTCAATGCCTGGTGTGCGCGCCCCACGCCTTCCCGTTCCACATGGCAGGCCGTTTCACGCAGCCCCGCCGTATCCATCAGGCGCAGGGGAATACCGTCCAGAACCAGCCCTTCCTCGATCGTGTCACGCGTGGTTCCTGCTAAAGAGCTAACGATAGCTCTATCGGTATCCAGCAATGCATTCAGCAGCGAGGACTTCCCCGCATTGGGACACCCGCCAATCACCACCAGCGCGCCGGCCCGCAACAAATGCCCTTCGCGGCTCGTGGCCAGCAGCCGCACCACGTCTCCGCGCACCTTGTCCAACCGCGCTTCGGCTTCGCCCCGCACCCGCGCCGGCAGTTCATTGGCCTCGAAATCGAGCTGCGCCGCCACGTCCGCGCAAAGTGCGGTCACTTCCTCATACAGGGCACCGACGGCCTGGCCCAGGTTTCCCGCCAGTTGCGCGCGCGCGGCCTGCGCCGCACGTTCCGACCGCGCCTGCACCAGGTCCATCACGGCCTCGGCCTGGGTTAGATCCATCCGCCCATGCAGAAACGCCCGGCGCGTGAACTCCCCCGGCTCCGCCAGACGGGCGCCGGCCGTCAACACCGCGCGCAGCACCGCGCGCGCAGACGCCTGCCCGCCATGCCCCTGGAGTTCCACCACATCCTCGCCCGTAAAGCTCGCCGGCGCCCGGAAGAGCAGCACGATCCCGTCGTCCACGACCTCGCCGCTGGTCGCATCCGCCAACTGTGAGTAAAAGAAATGCCCCTCGGTACGGTCGGTCAGGGGCGGACCCTTGCAGCGTACGACACGCTCCGCCACCTGCCATGCCGTCGGACCCGAGATGCGCACCACCGCCACCCCCGCCGGACCCTCCGCCGTGGCGATCGCTGCAATGGTGTCGGTGCTGGATTCGGGATGCATGTCGCTCGAAGGTGATAGGTGATAGGTGCGAGGTGGTAGGTGTTAGTCCCGCCGCCGACGCGGAGCCGCCGGATGGAACAAGGACATGAAACCGGCCCATCGTACTCGTCCTCGTCGTCGTCCTCGAAAGCCCCTCCGCGTAACGCGTTCATAATCAAGACTAACAGCCTTCAGTCTTCAGTCTACCCACCTTTCTAGGGTTATAGCCACTGGGGCTTGTCGAG
>CAIXUF010000882.1 GCA_903922535.1 Candidatus Hydrogenedentota bacterium | reverse complement strand
TTCTGAACGTCCTTCTCCGCAGCCAACTGCAACCGGAGATCCTCGAATTCTAGGACCGCGTGGTTGCTCCGCAACATCCGCTCGATCTGCTCGGCCACAACCGCTTCGCGCAGGGCTCCCGCGCGTTTGGAATCCGGACTGCGAAGCGCCGCCGCCCGGTACAGGCCCAACCCCTCCCCCATCCGGTCTGCGGCGAGCTGAAGGTACTTGAGAAACACCGGCAGGACGCGAACGTCATTACCGGCCTCAATTCCGGAAACACTCCGGGCGTACAACTCCGCCTTATTTGTCTGATTCGTGAAGTCCGGATAGAACACCAGGCGTCCAACTGTGAACGGCCAGTAAGGATTGATTTCTCCCCCCAGGTAACCCGTCCACGCTTCCTCATCCGTCCACGAGTGCTGGAACGTGACGGTGCGGGCCGGCGGTGCTTGGAAGAAGAGCGGATTGCCTATGGCCGTGCTGGTTCCCATCGTCGGACCCGTGTCCGGGACGAGACGGATTCCCTGGCTGAGAAGGTCCCAGGCTTTCAGCACCATGTCCTTCCCTTCCGGTCCGAAAACACGGGTGGCGATTGTGCCGAGCAGTTCGTCGAGGGGAGGCGCGTCGCTCCAGCAGTACCACGCCCGCAGTTCGGTCATGAAGCTGGGGGAATAGCCCCGGGTCCAGCTTTCCATGGTGCCGTTGATTGCCTGCTCCTCCATTGCCTTGTACCGGCCATACCACTGGTAGGGAAAAGGGTGATAGGGCACGGTGTGCATCTGGGCGCCGCACAGGAAGGTGTCCGCGTTGGTGTAGACCTTCATGCCGCGCTTTCGCGCTTCCTCGATCTGGGCCCGGGTGACCTCCGCCGGGCCGATCTGGCTTATCGCATAGTCGCGCAAGAACCCCTTCAGTCCGTCGATCTCGAAACTCTTCCCGTTTTCCCAGGTCAGCAGCGGTATCGTGCCGTCGGGAAGCTGCTGGATGAAGTAGCACTTCATGTCGACGTTCTGCGGGCGGAAGTCGATGTTGTATTCCCAGGGGAGAATTTCAATGGCGGGATTCACCCGGTGGCATTCCTCGGCCACGATGCCCACCGCCCGGCTCCAGTTCCGGGCCCAGTCCTCCATGTACTCCCTGCTGGCGCCGTGACCTCCCCCCCACGCCTTGTACCAGAAGCCTTCCGTGAGGAGAACATACCCCTGAATGTCGGGGAACTCCTTCACGATGTTCTGCACCAGTTGCCGCAGTCCCGCTTCGCTTTCGGGGGTTCCCATGTACTGATAGATGATGGGCGCGTACACCTTGATGCCGAAATGCGCCGCACGGTTGATCAGGTCCCGCATGCGGGCCGGGTCCTGCTTGCGGATGCGGTACAGTATCCGCGCGTAGAAATCGGTGGAAGACTCGGCCGTGGTGCGGTCCCCGTTCGGGTTCGCCATGGCCGAGGCGTATATGGCGTCGAAACCGTCGTGGGCTAGATGCGAAAGCAGCCGGTCGGGAAACTCCATCCACCCCATCCAGGACTGCACCATGCGCGCGTCGCAGAGGCTGTGCCGCACCATCCTCATGTCTCCGGGCAGGAACGGCGCCCCGCGCAGATTCATCCGGGCTTCCAGGTTGTAGAGCCCGTACATCGCGCCCCGCTCATCGTACCCGCACACCGTCAGCCGTTCCGGCGCCGCCACGATCTCGTAGTCCTTGGGACCTTTCAGCGCCGCCCCGCATCCGGGCAGTTGGTCGCGTGTGCCGACCACGATGCAGCGGCTCAGACCCTGCCCGTCTTGCAGTGCGTCCCGGCCTTCCACCTCGACCCGGACGCCCATTGACGTGCCCAGATATTCCTGAAAGTCCTGAACCGCATTGTTGAGTACGGCCGAACTGCGCGAATTCCAGACGAGCCGCCAGCCCTGATCCGGCAACGCCAACTCGCCGGAACGGGGGCTGGCCCCGGCATCCCGCCGCATCTCATGGACGGGGGCTTCCAACAGCCGCTTGTGGTAGTCGTAGAGTTCCTCCTGAGGGAGGATGCGCTCCACCTCCCGGGCAAGTTCTTCGGTCGTAACCGTGGCCTGAACCGACTGCGCCGAAGACACTGCGCAGCCGACAGACAAAAGCAAGCCCATGATGATCGGAGCCAACGTTGCTGCAAAGAGCCCCTGTCTGCGGCCGAAGATGTTCATCTTGCCTCCACTTGCCCCTGGATTCAGGTCTCATGGCCGGAGCAGGCAAAAGTATACCGCATTTCAGAAACAAGCGGGCACAGTCGGCCGCCGGTCTTCCTGCGGTCTTGCACGGTCCTCACGCGCCGAGTATCTTGGTACAGTTGCGCCAACAACGGAACTATGGAGAAGGACGAGGTCATGCTGATTCGCATGCTGAGTATCGCGGGGATTATGTGCTGCCTGGCCGGGGGCGCAACCGCGCAACCGGTATCGGCGCCGGGTCCGGAACTTGTCGTGGACGTGGACGTGAACGACGAGGTGTGGCTGCGGGACCATGCCATGACGGAACAGGACGTCAACACGCTGGTGGAGCGGCTGAAAGCAAATGGCTGCCAAACCCTCCTCATCCGTTGCGGGTGTCTTGGCATCCTCCCCTACCGCACGCCGCTGTCGTATCCCGCCGGCTTTGACGCGGCAGATGCGCGGGCCAATCCGACCCCGACGATCACGGACATGGAGTCCTATGTCACGCAGCGGACCGCCTGGGACCAGCGCTATGCCGGGGTTATTCAGGCGATCAACCCGCCGGAGGCCTTTATTCGCGCCGCCCATGCGCAGGGCATGAAGGCACTCATGTGGCTCGATCTGTTCGACGACGGGTTTCCCGGCTATCGATCGAAGTTCCTCGACGAGCATCCCCATTGCCAATGGGTGGCCAAAGACGGGAAGACCCATTTCAAGGGGCTGATGGACTATGCCTGGCCCGAGGCGCGGGCGTTCCGGGTTGCGCAGGTCCGCGAGTTGCTGGATCTGGGTGCGGACGGGGTCCACTGCTCGACAAGCAGCCATTGCCGTCACATGCCCAACACCCACGAAGAAGACTTCTACGGCTACAGCCAGCCCATTGTGGACGCGTTCCAGGCAAAGTACGGTGTCGATATCCGCATGGCGGAAAGCTTTGATCGGAGCGCCTGGCACGATTTGAAGGGCGAGGCCATGGTGCAGCTCTACCGCGATTTGGCCAAGCTCTGCCACGACCGGGACAAGGTGCTGTGGATCGGCCTTCAGCTTGGACGGTACACGCAGTTCGCCGTGGACCCGCATTTCAGCACGCATGTGGTCGCGCGGTTCACAAACCACTGGAAACGGCTGGTGGATGAGGCCGTCGCGGACGCGTTCATTGTCGGGGACTACGAAATTGTATCGCAACCGGAGCACGCCTACTGGACGGCCAAGCCGGACATCCAGCGGCAAGCGGGCGAAGATCTTTACGGGTGGGCGGCCCGGGAATACCAGGCATACTGCAAGGGGAAGACGCGCTTGTACCTGTTCTCCGAATGGATGCCGGGCGACCCGGGGAAACTGGAGGAGCAGACGCGGTTCTGGGCGGACGTGACACGCAAGAACGGCTTCGACGGCATTGACATGCACGAAGCCTGGAACTTCGAAAGCAATCCCGCGAACATGGCAATCCTGGGCAGGATGGCGGCGCGCCTGCACGGCGGGGAGCCCAAATGAAAAGCGGGTGCGGCGCAATTCCACAAGGAGATTTCTGATGAACCGTCTCTTGGGTCTGCTTCTCCTGTCTGCCGTCGTTTGCGATGCGCGTTTGCACGCGGAAGACGCCGATCATTGGGGCACGCGCCCGGCAACGCCGGCGGTTGTCCATTCGGCAACGGTGTCCCCGCTTCAGGAGATTCTCTCCCTGCGGGGCGAGTGGGATTTTGTGACGGACCCCCGGCTCATGGGGCGGCACCGCATGGGCAAGGGCCCATGTTGGAACGAGCCGGACTGGAGCGATGCCCGCAAGATTGAGATTCCCGGCTGTTGGGAGGCGCAGGGGGTCGGCGCGCCGGGCATGAGTGTCGATTGGGGGCTGCCTTTCGACTGCATCCCCAGGCCGCTGAGTCATGTGTACATGGGAACGGCCCGCTATCGCCGCGCCGTTGACCTCCCCGCCGACTGGGCCAGCAAACGCGTATGGCTCAAGGTGGGCGGGGTACGGACGGAAGCCTGGCTCTGGGTGAACCAGCAGCGAGTGGCGCATCTCAACACCTACTGCGGCGCATACAAGTACGACATCACCGATCTGGTGAAACCGGGCGAAACGGCCGAGATCGTCGCCACGGTGCGCAACGACACTCCCAGCCGGAAAGGGTGCATGGCGGCTTTTCACCGCTTCGGCGGATTCTACCGGGACATTGAACTTGAGGCAACGCCGACGACGCGGCTCGATGACGTCTGGGTGCGGGGAGACTTCAACAAGAAGACGGCTCTGGTGAACGTGAGCATTCGCCGCGACGGCGGGGAAAGCCCGGCGCGCCCCGCGCTCGAAATTCTTATCCATACGCTCGACGGCCAGTCCGCGGGAACCTTCCATCAGCCGTTGACGTTTGACGCGAACGGCAACGCAGACGCCGTGTGCGAAGTCCCGCTCACCGTGTTTCGGCCCTGGGCACCGGAGACGCCCAACCTGTACCTGGCGGAAGTGACGCTTCTTTCGGGTGAAACCCCCGTTCATGGATGGCATGAACGGTTCGGCGTCCGCAAACTGGAAGTGCGCGGCAACCGGTTCTATTTGAACGGCGCCCCTTACTTTCTTCGCGGCTACGGCGACGATTACATCTATCCGATGACCCTGAGCTCGCCGCCGGACAGGGAGGAGCACCTGAAACACCTGATGATTGCCCGGAAGGCCGGTTTCAACTACGTCCGACACCACACGCACTGCGAGATTCCGGAATTCTTCGAAGCCGCCGACGAAGCGGGCATACTCATCCAGCCGGAGCTGCCCTACTATCATGACATCACCCCGGAAGGTTTTGAATTCGACCCTCTTCGGGACATACAGGAACTCCACAGGCACTACCGCCGTTATGTCTCCTTCGCGACGTACTCGACGGGAAACGAGGGCCATCTTGGCAGTCCGCTGGACCGGGAGATCTACCAGTGGGCCAAGCAGACCGACCCCGACCGAATCATGCAGCACCAGGACGGCGGCTGCAACACGACGCAGAACGCGGATTTCTTCACGCCCAACGGTTACGGGCTGCCGTCGTCGATCATGCCCTGGGCACCGGGTGCATTTGATGCACTGGAGGTCCCGTTCATTGCCCATGAATACCTGAACCTCGGCATTAAGCTGGACCCGCGCTTGGCTCCGAAGTTCACCGGGGCGATTCCCGCACCGCGGAGCCTTGAGGACTATGAGGCGTCTCTAGGCAAAGTGGGACTTGATCGCACCTGGGGCGACGCATGTCTCAACGCCGCCCATGCCCTGCAGGGCTACTATCAGAAACAGGGGCTGGAACGGGCGCGGCTGGATCCGGCGTGTGACGGCTATTCGTACTGGACAATCGTGGACGTCATGGTGCCCCAGGAGGGCACGTACACGGGCCAGGGCTTCTTGAACGCCTTCTGGGAGGAGAAGCCGGGCGGACTGACCCTCGATCAGTTCCGCCGGTTCAACAGCCCCACGGTAATTCTCGCGAAGACGGACGCCGT
>CAIXUF010000881.1 GCA_903922535.1 Candidatus Hydrogenedentota bacterium | reverse complement strand
CTGCTGCAGCGCTTTGAAAAGATGGGCGGCGAGATCGGGCTGCGCCTCGAAATGGTGCCCATGGACACGAAGATCGAACGGCGCATTGAGACGATCCCCTTCAAGGTGAGGGCCAAGGGGCAGTTCCATCAGATTGTGGCGTTCATCAACCTGCTGGAAAGTGACGAGCGGTACCTCAAAGTGTCGGATATCGACATTGGCGAGGAGAAGGAGGGCGTCTCCGAGGCGAATTTTGTGCTGAGCACATTCCGGTTTTTGGCGGACAAAGAAGGGGACGCCGGCGGCGCCAAGGGCGTGAACCAGCAAAACTCGGCGCAAAAGGCCGGGAAGAGTGCGGCGAATGGACCAGCAAAATAGAAAACAAATAATAGCGATGGCCGTTCTTGGCCTGGTGCTGGTGGCGGTGCTGATATATCAGCTCGGCCTGTTCGGCAGTTCCGCGCCATCGGCCGACACCCCGGCCGCGCCCGCCGCCGCCGGACCCGCCGGTCCTGCGCCCGCCGCCGCCGGACCCGTCGGTCCCGCGCCCGCCGGTGCGGGAGCGCCGTTCCCCGGAAACGCCGCAGCCGCCCAGAGTGAGGCTGCAAAAGGCGCGGACGTACAGGCCGTCACGCTCGCGCACACCGACGTGGACGTCAAGTCGCTTCTGGCAAGTCTCAAGCAGGAACCCATCAACTACCAGGAGGTCCGCATCCCGCGCGACCCGATGAAACCCCTGGTCGGAAAAGTGACCGAACGGTCTTCGGGCGGCAAGGGTGGTATAACCGACAGCGGCATGCCGGCGGAAACACCTCCTGTCAGCGATGTGAATCCCCGGATGCCCGACGCAAAACAGCAGAAAATCGTCAGTGTCCAGAGTCGGCGCATCACCGCCGTTGTCTGGGATGCGCATGCCCCGGTCGCTGTTGTGGACGACGAAATTGTCTCCGTGGGATACACCTACCCCGACGGGGTCCAAGTGTACGCCATCGAGCCCTCCCGAGTGGTTTTCAAGGTCGATGAGTCGCTTGTCACCGTTGAAATGAAGGAAAAGTGAACCATGCCTCAGTCTCGCCACAGGCGCATTGCGTTGGCCGCGATGTTTGGTCTGGCACTGGCCGCATTCACCGCGCACGCCGGTGTTGCCGCAGCCCAGACCGGCGGTGCGGACCGGGCCGCTGAACTGACCCGGCAGCTACAGGGCGTGGCCGGAGGCGCCAATCCGGGTGCAACCGCGTCCGACGCCGGCCGCAGGGTCGCCCTGCGGGATACCCTGAC
Source organism: Candidatus Hydrogenedentota bacterium (assembly GCA_903922535.1). The sequence goes on along the minus strand of CAIXUF010000881.1, from coordinate 1,057 downwards.
CGAGGTGGCGGCCCCAGAAGGGGGCTTGTCGTCGGGCGGAGACTCGGCTCTTTCCTCCATGATGAACGTCGGGGGCAGCAACGCGGCGCTGGGCAATGCCGACTCCCCGCTCCCGAAAATAGTCGTTGATCCCATCCATGACACGTCCAATGCGCCCGTAACTGCCGCTCCGCCGGACGCTGGCCCCGAGAAGTCAAACGACAAAGCGCCGATCTTCAAGACGCCGGGTGCCGACAAGTCCTCCGACGGCGCGAACAACCCCGACGCCGACAACAAAGCCCCCAAGAAGGGCGCACAAGTCAAGGACGCGGGCGCGGAGGCACCCGTTCCCGAACCGCCAGGGCCGCGGTTCACCCCGGAGCCGGTGACAACCGAGGCAAACAGCTCGCTGGCCACGCACATCCGCGCGCTTATCCGGGGCACCTCAGGAGGCGCAGACCCGCTAGCCAAGAGCGGTGTGAGCAGCGCCGATCAAAGTGCGGCCAAGCCAGTGGCGGATGAGGCGGCCAAGCTGGCCGCGCCACCGGTGCTGCCCGCAGCCCCGCCAGTGGTGCAGCCCCCGCCGTCCCCGCCCTCGCCGGCCCCGCCATCCCCTGCGCCAATACCTGCGGTTGCGACCGGGCCGATCAAGAAATTCGAAGGCGATCCGCTTAACCAGATAGTCAACATAGACTTCCGCGAAATGGAGCTTACCAACGTGGTGGCCCTGCTCGCGCAGAAGGCCGACATCAACGTCATTGCGGGCACTGATCTAAAGGGCACGGTGACAGCAAACCTGCGCAATGTCACGCTGCGCCAGGCAATGGAAACCGCCCTGCGCATGAACAACCTTGGCATGGTCGAGCAGGAGGGCATCTACCGCGTGGTGCCCTACGAGGAGGCAGTGGCCGCCAACACCACCACGGCGATGATAAAGCTTGAGACGGCAAAAGGGGATGAAGTCAAGGAGGTCTTGAAGGAACTCACGCAGTCATGGCCGGACAGGTCCAATATCAGTGTCACCGTGAACAAAGGCCCCAATATTCTGGTGGTGTCCGCGCCAAAGGCGCGCATTGAG
>CAIXUF010000880.1 GCA_903922535.1 Candidatus Hydrogenedentota bacterium | reverse complement strand
TGGTTCATGGGGCCGGTGGCGTCGGTGCGCGCCCAGACCAAGCGGGCGCTGCACAAGCAGTTGGAGGTGGAGGATCTTGCCGTGGTCATGCTTGAGTTCGCCAACGGGGCCTACGGCGTTATCGAGGGCAGCACGGCCCTTTGGCCGGGCCATCCGGCGCGGGTGGAGGTGCACGGCACCGAAGGCAGCGCCTACGTCGAGGACGGCGCGCTGAAGTTCTACAAGTTCCAGAAGCGCAAGGCGGCTGACGCGCGGATCGAGGAGATGCTCAACATGGAATCCGAACTGGGATCGAGTTCGGCCGACCCGATGAGCAATCTCAAGATTGAAGGGCACCGCCGCCAGATCGCCGATTTTGCCAAGGCCATTTTGAATGATTGCGCCCCGCTGATCGACGGGCGCGAGGGGCGAAACGCCGTGGCGCTCATCGAATCCATCTACAAGGCGGCAGACACGGGCAAGACCGTGAAGCTGTGAGGCGGAAAGAATTCGGGAATTGAACGCCAAGCAGAGGACAACGTGCATTGGGATCGCCTTTTGACGCAGCGACTTGGGAAATGCTTGCGTTAAAGTTTGGGAAAAGATGAATCAGATGGCCGGGCGGCAGTATGGGAACAGCGTCAATGGTGCATGAATGAGACCGTGCGTCGGATGGCGCACAGGAGAAGTTGTATGACGAAGTTACTTGGATTGTCCGGCGCGATTGCCTTGCTGGCCGTGCTGCTGGTTGCCTGCGGAAAACCGGCGGTGCCGAAGGCGCCCGCCGCGTCTTCGACGCCGCAGGAGCATTCTGTAAGTGTGCCTTTGCCGTCCGGAGACTCGGTTGCGGCGCCGCTGGCGACCAATGCGCCGTCCGTTGCACCTGCAACCGCGGCACCCGCTGCGGACGAACAGCCGAAGCAGACGCCTGTACCGGCCGCAGAATCCGGGAAGGACGCATCGGTCCAGCCCCCACTCTCTCTCGCACCCTCGCCCGCAGCGGCGAGCGAACAGCCGAAGCAGTCGCCCCTAGCGACGGCGGAACCCGGAAAGGATGCGGGGGCGAAGGCCTCTGCGCAGACGCCGCCGGTTCCGGAGAAGATTGCGCGGGTGGGCGACATGATTATCACGGCGCAGGAGTTCACCCGCGACCTTGCCCAGCGCGCGACGGAAATCTCGCAGGAACAGGGACAGCAGGTGAATCCGGACGATCCCGTTTTTCGCGCCGCGACGCTGGGGGAGATGATAGACGCGCGGGTGCTGCGCTGGGTGGCCGCGCATGCCGTTACGGTTTCCGACGAGGATTTGAACCGCGAGTTTGAGCGGGGGCGGCGTGTGCTGGGCGCGAAGGGCCGGTTCGAGGATTACCTGAAGCGCGAGGGGCTGGACGAGGCCGGACTGAAGGCGCTGCTTCGCGACCGCATGGCAATCGAGGCCTACAAGAAACAGAAGACCGCCGACACGGTCGTTTCCGAGGATGAGATAAAGAAGATGTATGACGAGTGGTCGGGGGCGGGCCGTTTTGACAGAAAAGAGCGCACGGCGGACATTCAACATTTGGGCGTGCATCCTGAGGGGACCGATCCGGCCGATCTTGAGAAGGCGAAACAGATGGTGGAGGCGGCGCGCGCG
>CAIXUF010000879.1 GCA_903922535.1 Candidatus Hydrogenedentota bacterium | reverse complement strand
TGACGAGAACCCCATGTTTGGGTACTTCGACCTGTGGTCGGACTTTACGGCCCGCGCGTCCTACGTCAACTCCTGTGGCAATGTTGTTCCCGACGTCCTGATTGTGCATCCGCAGGAAAGCGTTTGGACGCTGCTCGGCGATGTGGAAAAGATATTCTGGAGTCCCGAGTCCGGTCATGTTGCCTACCTTGACGGACTGTACTCCAAGGAAGTGCAGGAGATGAACCGCATCTACAGCGGGGCGATGGAGCAGTTGACCGCGAACCGTGTCGAGTATCTTATTGCCGACACGCATTATCTGCAGGAGTTGGAACAGGAGGCGAGAATCCTGCGCCGCGGGGACTTGACCTTCAAGACGGTTATCCTGCCTCCCCTGGCTGTGCTGGACCGCGGCTTTGCGGAAAAGCTCGTCGGCTTCGCAAAGGCGGGTGGTGATGTCTATGCGCTCGGTACATTGCCAACCGGTTCTCCCGAGGCGGGGCTCAACGACCCGGTCATTCATGGACTCATGTCAGAACTCAAAGCCACGGCCGCGTTCCACAACATTGGCGACACATTGGCGGATGCCATAGGCAAGAAGTCCGGCGGGCTTGAATCGCGCATTTCATTTGTCGAAGGCGGATTCAAGATGCTGCAGACGAACCGCAGGGTCGATGGTCGCGATTTCTTCTGGCTCGTGAACAACAGCGAAGCGTATCAGCAGTCGCTCGTAAGAGTTGCGAGTGTAAAGGGACGCGCCTTCGTCTGGAACTGTGAGACGGGCGACATAACAGCCATTGCCTCCAGGGAAATTGAGGACGGCAGCGAACTCTGCATCAGCTTCGAACCAAGCCAGGCCTACTGGCTCGTCTTTGACCCGCAGCACCCCCCCCTTGAAACGCCGGTCTTCAAGCGTCCGGACCGCACGAAGGTCGCAGAAGTGACCGGAGAATGGAAGGTCACGGCAATGAAGGAAGTGCAGCCGGTCCTGGAATTTCCGGTTGAACTTCCAGACGCCTGGCTCAATGATGGTGTTATGCACGCGCTGATGGAATGGAACAGTTGGAGCGAAACGCCGAAACGGTTCACCGGCCTGCTGGATTACACAGCCACCCTAACGCTTGACGACGCAGCAGAAGGCATGCAAATCGACCTGGGCGATGTCGATCATCTGGCCCAGGTATGGATCAACGACAAACCCATAGGTGCCAAACTATGGGCTCCCTTTACCTTTGACACGGGTGGCTTCAGGAAAGGCGAAAACACCATTCGAGTGCGCGTCGGCAATCTGGTCAACAACAACTACCAGACGTACAATGAGGCTGACGGCGCCCTTGCCTCCGGGTTGAAGGGACCGGTTACCATATGGAAAACGTATTGACGCAGAGACTCGGCTCCGTGGTTTCCCCGGCGACGGGAACCAGACGGTGGAGCGGGAAGGATTAAGAAGTCGTCCGCGACGCGCGGAAGTCTAGGCATAGCGCAACGTGCGCCGGACTATAACCGGAATCCTTCCCGCTGAATGCAACACGATGATGTCGTGGACCGTCGTGGCGAGGTCCAACACCCCTAATATTGGGAAGAAAGCAAGTCATGCGAACAGTCAATGGAATGTTAATGGCCTGTACGGCCGTGTTGCTGGCGGCCCCGGTTTGGGCCGACGCGGTGACCTGCCTGCATCTGGCGCTTCCGAGCCAGGCCAGTCCCGTTGTCACCCAAATTGGCCAACTGCTGGTCCGGCAGATTGAAGAACGATGCAACCGCAACCTGTTCACCGGGAACGCGCCGGCCCTGACCGTGACCCTGGCGATAGCGCCTGGGATTGGCACGGAAGGATTCAGTATCGAGGAACAACCGGATGGAATAAGAATCACGGGTAATGATGAGCGGGGCCTTGTCGCCGGGGTCGGGAAGTTCCTGCGAACGTCCCGTTACGACAAGGGCGGCTTCACGCCCGGGACGTGGCGCGGCACATCGGTGCCGACCCGGCAGGTCCGGGGGATTTACTTTGCAACCCACTTCCACAATTATTACCACGATGCCCCTGTCGGGGAAATCGAAAGGTACGTGGAGGACCTTGCGCTCTGGGGACTCAACGAATTGGTCGTGTGGTACGACATGCACCACTTCGACGGGGCCGACGATCCGAACGCGGTGGCGTTCCGGAAACGGCTGCATGCCATCATGGCGGCGGCAAAGCGGATCGGCATGGACGTGTCGCTTGGGGTCATCGGCAACGAGGCCTATGGCAACTCGCCGGTGGAACTGCGGGCCGCGCCTGGAGGCGGGCGCGGCGGCTACTACCCGTGCGCAGTCTGCCCGAGCAAGCCGGAGGGGATGAAGTATATCCTG
>CAIXUF010000878.1 GCA_903922535.1 Candidatus Hydrogenedentota bacterium | reverse complement strand
GCACGGTCGGCGTGCGCCACGGCAAGCCCTTCCTCGAGGTGAAATGCGGTGCCATCCCGTTGACGCGCATCGCGTTCAGCCGCAAGGGTGGCCCGTCCGCTCCGCGGGCGGGCAAGCGGCAGTGACAGTCCCAGGGTCCGCGCATGCCCGTGCGCGCACGGGCCACCCCGCGTGGAACGCATGGCAGAGCGCATCTGCAATTCGTTGCTGTCGCCAAAGACCTGGTCGCGCCGAATGTAGGGCCGGCGCTTGCGCCGCCGCCGTTGATGCAATTGACAAACGACAGCGGGGGTGCAGGGGAATGCAAGTCTGAAGTTTGAACAGGACTCGATCATCGACAGAAGGCGTGGAGATACACCCGCTAACAGACAGCGAAAGCAATAGCGTGAGGGTAATCGTTCTCATGTTGTCTTCTTGGCCAACGGCACGGCTCACCGGATGCCTAACCCGCCTCGGGTGAGGAATACGGTGCAGGCGATGGATGGGCCTTTCATTTCTGCGGCAATCCCTCTGGGTGCTGTGGGAGCGAATCCGTGATTTCGTGCCAGGGCGCCTTGACGCTCGTCCAGAAGTGAGCTTGCGGTTTCATGCGTGGGTCATCATCAAGCGAGCCGGCTCGGACGAAGATCATCCCTGGTCTGTGTTCCGCACGTAGGTATATGCCGCACCCGCAGGTGTTGCAGAAGAACCGATGTTTACCCGGTGATGAGTGGTATTCGACCAGATGGTATTCGCCCAGAACAATCTTGAACCTTTCGGATTCGGTGGCCAACACCGAGGAGAATGCCGACCCAGTGTATTTCCGGCAATCCGGACAATGGCAATACGCGAACATCAGCAATCGCCCATGTATCTCGTATTGGACTGCGCCGCAGTGACAACTGCCCGTGATCATCTGTGAATCTCCTGTGGCCCAGTAGAGCAGCCCGTTGTGCCCTGAGCGCAGGCGCGGGGGTGACGGTTGTGCGGTCTCTAGTGTCGCGGAAGCGAAATCACCTGATGGCGAGGGACAGCTTCAGTGCCCTTGCGTCAATATGGAGTTGTCGTCTTTGCCCATTCCGGCACAAGGTGACTGTGCCGTCCGGTCGGCCGGAAGTACCCACAAGCAGCAAGAACGCACACACGGCCGGAACAACATGGGCAGGCACCGGGTCTGCAACACACCATTCTCCTTCGATCCGAAAACGGACGCTGTCTGTGGCCACCTCGACACTGTCCGCCCCCGCGTCTAAAGCTGTTCCTAACAACACCGTCGCAAGCCCGCTGACAGGCTGGCAATACGCTGCGCAGAAGTCCCGCACTTGTTTGCTCTCGATCTCGATTCCCCAATTCATATCATCTTCCTTTCTCAGCCCAGTAGCGTAGAACCGTTGTGCCCAGGGTACAGGCGCGGGGGTGTCGGTTGCCAGTGCCTCAGTCCCAGCGTCACCCCGACGGTACACCCGCCGGAGCCGCAGGTTCAACCGTTTTCTGGTGCCTTGGCCGGAGCCGTGGATGGGGTGTGACACGAATCACATTTGCAATTGGTGTGGCGGGCTCCTTTCATCCCGCTAGTTTACGGATTCGTTACCTCCTACGTCCCGGATCAGCCG
>CAIXUF010000877.1 GCA_903922535.1 Candidatus Hydrogenedentota bacterium | reverse complement strand
GTCCGATAGTCCGGCGGGGCGCGCCAAACCCATCAACGGCCAGTCGGCCACGCAGTGGTTGTACGAGGCCGGGTGGGGCGTGTGGATGCACTATCTTGACCATAGCCTGCTCAATCAGTACCAGCCGTGGGGCCAAGAGTTCCAGAGCCATTGCACACCAGAGAGTTGTCGGGAGCTAGCGACGAACCCAGCCACACTCCAGATCGCCGTCCGCGAGTGGAACCAGATCGTGGATGGATTCGACGTGAATAGGCTGGTGCGGCAGTTGCAGGAACTCCAAGCGGGGTTTCTGATTTTCACACTTGGTCAGGTCGGTGGTTTCTTTTGTTCGCCGAACGCGACGTTGGATTTGATCACCGCCTCTGTCGCCCCCGGTATCAGCTTCTGCAGCCGACGCGATCTGGTGAGCGAATTGGCAGATGAACTCGCGCGTGCGAACATCCGGTTGATTGTCTATGTGCCGGCTGAAATCCCGCCGTGGAATCCTCTGATTTTGCGGGCGTTTGAGGCAACCGGCACGACGGCGAACGTGGCCGATAACCAAGCTGCTTACGCGCGCTGGGAAACTGTCTTGCGCGACTGGTCGCAGCGTTTTGGAACGAAAGCATCCGGCTGGTGGATCGACAACCCGGGCGGCATCGCCAGCTACCAACAAACGAGCGTGGCCGGCCGGACCCGGCCGCCAGTGTGGTCTTCTCTGGCGGATGCGTTGCGGGCCGGTAATGCGCACTCCATCGTGACGCTGGCCGAGTGGCCGCCAGCACCCAGCAGCCGCTGGCCGATCAGCGATTACGGCAGTGGCGAATGCATGCCCGGCGCAGACCAGTTCGCCTGCGGTGGTCGTTGGATCCACGGTCTGCAATGGTTTTCCGAGAGTGCGCTGTACGCTTTTGACTATCAGACACGAATTTTTTCCGCCTCCCCGGTCATGGCCGGTGACAAGGCCACCGAGCAAACGCGTGCCATCATTGCCAACGGTGGTGTCTGCTCGTGGGATGTTGCCTTCAACCTCGACGGCACCATCCTCCCGTCCTACTTCGCCACGCTGAAAACCATCAGCCAGACGGTGGGCGCTACACCGATTGTGCGCGCGTATGCGGACAAATTCGGTGATCTTTCTGAACCGTCGCACCGGCAACTCGCCTTGGATATCTACCAGTCGAAGCCGGGGATGGTTCTGCGGTATACGACGGACGGCAAAGAGCCAGCGGCTGACTCCGCGCGCTACACAGCCCCGGTGCCTCTGACGGACGAGATGCTGCAAAAGGGATTCCCGTTGAAGGCCCGTGCGTTTGCAAATGATGCGCCGGTCGGCGAGTTGTGCGTTCGCACCTTTGCCCCCCACCAGATTGCCGCCTCTTAACGCTCTTACCAAATCCATGAATTAAAGCTTCCTCAATTTCGCTAGCAATCCAACAGTTTCATTTCGCCAAAAAACCAATGAAAAAAGCATCCATGAAAAAAGCATCCTATCTCAATCCCTCCGTGCCCGAGCAGGCACGCGTTGCCGATCTGGTTGGT
>CAIXUF010000876.1 GCA_903922535.1 Candidatus Hydrogenedentota bacterium | reverse complement strand
CTCCACCCTGCGCCTTGCCCGGACCCTGCCCGTAATACCCGCTGCCCTGGTAGCCCTTGCCCTGGGCATCAATCTTCCCGCCGCTGTCTATCGTCAGATTCCCGCAGATAATGTAAATCCGGTTGGACATCTGAGCTTCGGAAAACGCCGGGGAGAGCGTGATGAAGCCATTGGTGCGGATCGTCACATCGCCACTCACCGTCAGGATCGTGGACCAGTTGGTGCACACGACGGTGGCGCCGTTGCTCACCACCAGGGACTTCAGCGACTGCGCGTCATTCACGGTGGAGGTGCCGGATTGAATCACCACATCGTCCAGGGGCCCCGGCGGGTCCGCCGGCGTCCAGTTGCTGAACGGATTGACCCAGTTTCCCGTGCCCGTCCAGGTCTTCGTTTGGCCGCTCAACGACACGAACATGGCTGCCAGCGACCGCGCCTGGTTCATCGTCACCGTCAGCGGGTTGTTGGTGCGGTCGGCGTACGGGACGTCTCCGAACCATTGGAAGAATCTGTAGCCGTCGGACGGGGAAGCCGCGATCCCGCCGATTGGAGTGCCGTTGGTGTACCACCCGTTCTTGTCCGCGAAGTTGACGCTTCCATTCACGGAGCTGGTCACGGCCAGTTGCCAAGTATTCGTCCACCGCCACGTGAGCACCATGTTGGTTGTCAACTGAAAGACGGCCTGCGTGCTGACGCTGTTGCTCAGCAGTCCGCCCATGATATCCGTCAGCCGCCAGCCGATGCAGGCGCGTTGCAAGCCTGTCGTTACGCTGACCGGCGTGCTGACGCTGTTCGTGATCCAGGAATCCTGCGGCAGGCCCAGGTAGGTGTTGTAGCCTTGGGGTCCCGGCGCCCCGTAAATGTTGTCCGGGTCGCCTTTGATGTCCAGCAGACAAGTGCCCGCGGCGGACATCACCATGAACTGCTTGGTGCCTGGTTGCCCCCATTGCGCGGTGGTTGCGGTCGCTCCACCGCACACCCCGTTCGTCACGGACATCCGCCCCAGATAGGCGAGGTGGTTCGAATAGACATACATGCCGGCCACCGTGTTGCTTCCGGCGAGGAGATCGGAGATGTTTTGCGCGGACAACCCGCTGCCTACGGCAATGCGCCCGCCGCCGCCGCCGCCGCCGCCAGTGTCCGTCCCGCTGTTGCCGCCATCGGCGCTGAGAAGACCGCTTGACGCGCCTTGAAACGAAGCGCAGGCGATGAAGATCGAGCCGCCGGAGCCGCCGCCACCGCGGGAAGAGACCGCTGTGACGGCGCCGTTCGCCGTAATCGTGCCGTTGTTTGTGACCGAGCCCGCGGCCTCAATTCGAACGGTTCCACCTCCATTTCCTCCGCTCCCCGGGAGAATATAATCCCCGCCTCCGCTGCCCGGCGCCGTGGGCGCATTGGTCACCCCATACGTCTTACCCCCAAGATTGCCTTGCGATTGCGTCCCGCCAGCGCCTCCATACCCGGCACCCGCACCGGTATAGTTGTTCCCTCCACCCTGCGCCTTGCCCGGACCCTGCCCGTAATACCCGCTGCCCTGGTAGCCCTTGCCCTGGGCATCAATCTTCCCGCCGCTGTCTATCGTCAGATTCCCGCAGATAATGTAAATCCGGTTGGACATCTGAGCTTCGG
>CAIXUF010000875.1 GCA_903922535.1 Candidatus Hydrogenedentota bacterium | reverse complement strand
TACAACGTGACCGACGGCAATGGCGACAGCGCCGCCGAAGTCACACGCACCGTCTATGTGGAGAACAACACGCCCCTTCCTGTCATCACGCTGCTTGGCAACGATCCGGCGACGGTGGAATGCCACACACCCTATTCCGACGCGGGCGCCACGGCGGTCGATAACAGCGGGGCCGACCTTAGCGGCAGCATTGCCGTCACCAACCCGGTGGACGTGAACACCGTCGGCGCCTACACGGTGCGTTACAACGTGACCGACGATGGCGGCAACAGCGCCGACGAGACCACGCGAACCGTAAACGTGGTGGATTCCATCCGGCCGGCGATCACCCTTCTGGGCTCCAACCCGGCGACGGTGGAATGCCACACGACCTACGGCGACGCGGGGGCAACGGCCCATGACGACTGCGCCGGCGATCTGACTGACAGCGTCGTTGTCTCGAACCAGGTGAATGTGAACACGGTCGGCACCTACACCGTGCGATACAATGTGAAAGACCCATCGGGCAACAGCGCCGCCGAGGCAATCCGGACGGTGACTGTCAGGGACACCACCGCGCCGGTGATCACCGTTCTGGGCTTCAACCCGGTGGATGTCGCATACGGCAGCGCGTACACGGATGGGGGCGCAACGGCAACGGACGCCTGCGCGGGAAACCTGACAGCAAGCATCGTCACGACCAATCCGGTAAACACGCTGGCGCCAGGCACCTACACGGTGCACTACACCGTGAACGACGGGAACACCCCGTCAGAGGCTACACGGACGGTGTTGGTCGGAATCGATCCGTCTTGTGGCGCAACGGTGAATTGGGTCTGGATGAAGGGTTCGTCGGGAAGCAACCAAGGCGGAACCTACGGCACACTCGGGACACCCAACCCAGCCAACATCCCGGGCGCGCGCTTTAACGCAGCCTTGTGGATGGACCCTTCCGGCGAACCGTGGCTTTTCGGCGGCTCCGGAATGGACAGTACAGGGACTAGCGGCTTGCTTGGCGACCTGTGGAGATATGATCCCGCCACGGGCAATTGTGCCTGGATGAAAGGCGCCTCGACAAAGGGCCAGGCCGTGACCTACGGCACGCGCGGAACGCCGGATCCGGCCAATGTCCCCGGTGCGCGTCGGGGCATGGCCTCGTGGACGGACACATCAGGCGCACTGTGGCTTCTCGGCGGCAATGTGGTGAACTCCAACTATCTTAACGACCTATGGCAATACGACAGGGCCACGAGCAACTACACATGGATGAAGGGCGCCTCGACGAAGAACTCCGCGGGAACTTACGGCACCCAAGGAACGCCGGCAGCGGCCAACACTCCCGGTGCGCGCGCGTGGGCCGTCTCGTGGACGGGAAGATCGGGAGAGCTATGGCTCTTTGGCGGCAACGGTTACGATGCTTCGGGCCGCTACGGCTTCCTCAACGACCTGTGGAAATACGACCCGGCCACGGGCAACTGGACCTGGGTGAAAGGCGCCTCGACAAAGAGTCAAGTTGGAGTCTACGGCACACTCGGGACTCCGGCTCCGGGCAACACGCCCGGAGCGCGCGCAGGCGCGGTCTCATGGAGCGACCTTTCGGGCAAGTTCTGGCTTTTTGGCGGCAACGGCAGTCCGGGCTCATTTAACGACCTGTGGAAGTACGACCCGGTTACGGGCAATTGGACCTGGATGAAGGGCGCATCCACGACCAAGCAAGCGGGGCTCTACGGCACACTCGGGACGCCTGCGGCGGCCAACACGCCCGGAGCGCGAAACTACGCGGCTTCCTGGGTGGATGCCTCGGGCAATCTATGGCTTTTCGGCGGCTCCGGCTACGACCACGTGGGAACTTCCGGCGCTCTTAACGACTTGTGGAAATACGACCTTGCGACAGGCAACTGGACATGGTTGAAAGGGTCCACGCTGGTCGGCCAGATGGGCAGCTACGGAACCCTCGGCACGCCCGACCCGGCCAGCACACCCGGAGCGCGGAACTACGCGGTCTCGTGGACCGACAGCGCGGGCGCGCTCTGGCTGTTCGGCGGTGCGGGAAATGCGGCCACGCAAAGCGGTGACCTGAACGACCTGTGGTGCGCCATCGTGCCCGGGCCGGACAGGACCCCGCCGATCATCTGCCTGCTGGGTGCCAATCCGATTACGGTGGAATGCCACACCGGCTATACAGACGCGGGCGCGATGGCCAGTGACAACTGCGCGGGCGACCTGACCTCAACCATTGTCGTCACCAACCCGGTGAACACGGACGTGCCAGGCGCCTACACCGTGCGTTACAACGTGAGCGATCCCAGCGGCAACAGCGCCGCCGAAGTCACGCGCACCGTGAATGTGCTGGATAGCACGGCACCGATCATCACGCTCAACGGCCCCAGCACGGTCAGCGTGGAATGCAGGGGGATCTGCGCGGACGCGGGCGCGACAGCCACCGATGCCTGTACGGGTGACCTGACCGGCAGCATCGTGTCCAGCAATCCGGTGAATTCAGACGTGGTCGGCATCTATACCGTGCGTTATGCCGTGAGTGACAGCAACGGCAATGCCGGCGAGGCAACGCGGACGGTCCAGGTGGTGGACACCACGGCCCCGGTCATCACACTGCTCGGTTCCGCCGCGGTAACGCTGGTGTGCGGCGGCACGTACGCCGACGCGGGCGCGACGGCAAGCGACGTCTGCGCGGGCGACCTGACCGCCGACATCGTTGCCGTGAGCCCGGTAAACCCGCTGGCGCCCGGCGCGTACACCGTGCGCTACAACGTGGATGACGGCAACGGCAACGACGCCGTGGAGGTCACGCGGACGGTGACGGTGGTGCAAGACCACACCGCGCCGGTCATCACCGCCTGTGCGCCGCAAAGAACCTTCAGGGCGGAAGCGTCGAGCAGCGTGCCGGTGCCCGATTTCCGGGCGGACGTGGAGGCAACCGACAATTCCGGCGACCCGCTCACGGTGACGCAGTCGCCCCTGCCGGACACGCTCGTCCCGCGCGGCAAGTATCCCGTCACGCTGACGGTGACCGACCCGAGCGGCAATGCGTCCACCTGCGAAACGACGCTCACGGTGCTACCGGCGAACGTTTTCCTTGTGGACCCGACGTCACCGGGGCCGGAGGACGGCCTGAGCTGGCCGACGGCGTTCCACACGCTTCAGCAGGCGATTGACGCCGCGAACGCCGCAGCCACCGCGCCGTAGGGCGGTGCCGCACAAGCAAAGGACAAAGGACGAAGGACGAAAAAGCGGCAGCGAAACAGTCCGCCTGCGGCGGACTTGCCCGCTTTGGCTTCGCATCCGGGCTTTGGATTCAAGAGATTGCTTCGCTTCGCTCGCAATGACGATGCTGTCCTTTGGTTCCTAATTGTCAACTGTCAACTCTTCCGGTCTTCTCTATTGCTCTCATGCAGCCCCAGCGTAATCGCCGTAATCCGCGCCAATGTGCGTGTCAGCGCCAGCGGATGCAGCACCGACAACACGGTCGGTCGGCCCTTTTCCCCGTCGCGCACCACATAGAGGCACAACACCGCGCCCGTGAAGCAGATAATCGCAGCAATGGTAAAACAGGTGCGAAATCCCGGCAGGTGGAAATGCTCTATGATTGCGCCCGCCAGGAGCGGCGTGACGCCGTAGGCCATGGAGGTGCACACGGTCCACGCGGCGGTGTAGCCGATGCGGTTGTCCTCGGGGGTCTGGTTGAGCATGGACCGGTTCACCGCGACCATGAAGGCGGAACAGAAGACGGCGGCAAGCGTCATCGCCGCGCCCGCGCCAATGGCGCGCCAGGGCCCGTCCAGCGGCAGCAAGAGCATGAGCAGCGCGGCCAGCCCGTGCCCCGCGAGCGACTTGAACATGGCAAGCCCGCTTCCGCGGTGCTCGGCAAAACGCCCCCAGGGGGCGATCGTCAGCAGTACGCCCACGCTTGCCACGGCGCTGATGGCCATGTTCATGCTGTCGTGAAGCCGGAGCGCGTCGCGTATGTACATCACCGCGGCGGAGCCGAACCAGGACATGCCGGAAATGCAGAACGTTGCCGCAAGCATGAACCGCAGAAAGTGGCCGTCGCAGAAGGCAACCACGTATCCGCGCACCTCGTCCGCAAAGGAGGGCCGGAAGGCGAAGGGCGCTCCGCCGTGGATGCGCGACAGGCTGGTCAGACTGACAAAGCCCATGCCGATGCCGATGGCGTAGATGATCAGAAAGCGCGCGATGCTGGGGTCGCTTCCGGCGAGCAGCCACGCCTGCACGAACATGACGGCGATGTTGATCACCTGCGTCACGGCGGTCTCGGTGCTGAAATAGACCGAGCGCCGGTCCTCGGAGACGATTTCATGCAGCCAGGGGAGCCATCCGCCGGCACCCACGGCGCGCATGATGCAGAATCCGAGGATGGCGACGAGCAGCACCGCCCAAGCAATGCGCCGGTCGCCGGCGCGCAGCGCAAAGGGCATGAGGAACACGACGCAGCAGATCAGGTTGCGCGAGAACCAGGCCCAGAGCATAAGCCGTTTCGGCCCGAACCGCGTGACCATGGGCATGGTGACCAGCACGAGAAGCTGCGCGAAGGGCATGATCGATAGCAGCAGGCCGACGAGAAACTCGGGCATGTCGATCTTGCGCGCAAAAAGCACCATCGCCGGGCCGACAATGTTCTGCCACGACACCACGTTCACCGCGACGAAGAACAGGAAGCGTCGCGGTGCGGGTTCAAGGGCGCGATAACCGGATATGACGGGTGCCTGCATGAAAAGGGAAATTCCAGGAAGTTTTGCCGGGCGCGACACGCCCGGCGGGACGGGTCAGACCTCGATGTCCGCCACGGAGTCGAGCACCCGCGTGGGCTGGTAGGGATAGCGCGTCATGTGCTCGCGGGTGGTCACGCCGGTGAGCACGAGCACCGTCTCCATGCCGGCCTGCATTCCCGCGATCACGTCCGTGTCCATGCGGTCGCCCACCATGATAGTGTTCTGCGAATGCACGCCCAGATGGTTCATGGCGCTGCGCATCATCAGCGGCGCGGGCTTGCCGATGTACAGCGGTTTGCGGTTCGTGGTCTTCTCGATCAGCGCGGCCATCGCGCCGCAGGCCGGCACGATGCCCTCCTCCGTCGGCCCCGAGGCGTCCGGGTTGGTGGCGATGAACCGCGCGCCCGCGGCCACCAGCCGCACGGCCTTGGTGATGTTCTCGAAGTTGTAGCCGCTGGTTTCGCCCAGCACCACGTAGTCCGGATGGTGGTCGGTGATGATGTAACCGATCTCGTGGAGCGCGCTGGTCAGCCCGCTCTCGCCGATCACAAACGCCGTTCCCTGCGGATGCTGCCAGTGCAGAAACTGCGCCGTGGCCATGGCCGACGTGAAAATGTTCTCCGGCTGGATGTCCAGACTGGTCATGCGCAACCGGTGCGCCAGGTCGGCCGGTGTGAAGATGGGGTTGTTGGTCACCACCAGGAACTTGGCGCCACGCGTGCGGAGCCGGTCAATAAAATCCTGCGCGCCGGGGATTGCGGTGCGTCCGCGCACCAGCACCCCGTCCATGTCGATAAGGTAGTTCTTCGGTTCGCTCATGATGTTGTCTTTCAGGTTGTCCCCCTGTTCGGCGTCTACCGCCGCGGCGCCAGTACTTCCTTGAACGCCTCCACGGCCCGGATTAGTCCGGCGTCGTCGATGTCGCGGTGAAACACCGCGCGGATGCGGTCCGCGCCCGCGGCCATGGCCAGCACGCCGCGCGCCGCCAGTTCTTTTATGCCCGCTGCGGGGTCATTGGTTTCAAGATAGAGAATATTCGTCGGCGACGGCAGGGCAAACTGCACGCCCTCGTCCTCCAGCGCGCGGCGGAATTCCCGCGCGCGCCGGTGGTCTTCTTCAATGTCCTTCACGTGGTTTTCCAGCGCATAGAGCCCTGCCGCCGCCAGCACGCCCGACTGGCGCATGCCGCCGCCGAGCATTTTGCGGAAGCGCAGCGCCCGCGCGATGGTGTCGCGCGCGCCCACGAGCAGCGATCCCGCCGGGGCGCCCAGCCCCTTGGACAGGCAGAAACTCACCGTGTCACAGCCGCGCACGCAGAATTCGGGGTCCATGTTCGCGGCGGTGGCCGCGTTGAACAGCCGCGCGCCGTCGCAGTGCAGCCGCAGGCCGCGGTTGCGGCACAACTGCGCGATGGACTCTATCTCGTAATACTCGTAATAGGCGCCGCCGCCGCGGTTGGCCGTGTTTTCCAGGGCGACCAGCGTGGTTTGCGAATGGTGCGGATCGTTGGTCTGCACGATCTGTTCGGCCACCTGGCCGGCGGTCATTTTGCCCAGGGAGTCCGCCACGGTCCGCGCCATCAGCCCGGCCACCATGGCCAGATTGCCGCTTTCATAATGGACCGGATGGGCCGACCCGCTCAGGATAATCGAGTCCCCCGGGCGCGTCTGCGACAGGAACGCCACGAGATTGGCCATGGTGCCTGTGGGCAGAAACAGCGCCGCCTCCATGCCCAGCAGCGCGGCGGCATGGTCCTGCAGCCGGCGGACCGTGGGGTCATCGCCAAAAACATCATCACCCACCTCGGCCTCGGCCATGGCCCGGCGCATGCCCGGACTCGGCTTGGTGACCGTGTCACTGCGAAGATCTACGATTTCCTGCATGTGTGCCTCCGTCGAGGATACTTCTGAACGCCCCGCCCCACCCCCATAGTTTACAGGAACCCACCCCGGATGCGCCAGAAGACGGGGATAATGCGGCAGCGGTATCCTGCCGCGTTCCTGGGTCGCGCGTCGCAGAGTCCGCAAGAAAGAGGCTGGAAGCCTCTTCACTGTCCGCTATCCACGGTTGACTGTCAACTGTTCGCCGGTTTGATTGCGCCGTGTCTCCGGCGGTAAACTAAGCGTGTGCGCAACGTTGACGCACGAGATGGAGCAAGCGATGAAAAGCAGTAAGGTTCATTGCCCCCATTGCAATCATTCGACCATGGCCGTGCCTGAGATACCGGGGGATGTCATGGCCGTGGTTGCGTGCCAGTCGTGCGGGCAGTGGTCGGTCCTCTTTCGCGGGCGGGCCGTGCCCATTCAGCGCGACATTCTTGAAGGCGGCTCCATTGAGGATCGGCAGCGGCACCTGGCCGAGATCATCAGCCACTTCCTGGCCGCGGGCCTCTTTGCGCAGGAGTTGAGCGGGTTCATGCAGGGCTTGACCAACGAGCACCTGGCCGAGGTGGGCAACGTCTTCAACACCATGCCGGACCTTACCACCCCCATCAGCGATCAGGAATGCGCGCAGTTCTCCGAAATCGACCTGCCGCTGCTCGACGACCCCCAGGCATTCCGCCGCATCTTCGGGTGATTCACACCTTAATCAGCCGTAGGGTGTGTGGAGTGGTGCGGAGCGCCACGGAGCGCACCATCAACCTGCTACCAACGCCCAAGACACAGACTGTCTTAAGTCCCCCTTTGAAGGGGGATTTAGGGGGATGTGGGCGCGCGAATTGTCCCAAGACAAAAGAAAACGCACCATCCCCGGACCTATGACATCGCCGGGGACGGTGCGTTCCGTTTTGCTTCGCAAAACTCCACACACCCTACGTTTTAGTGGTGCGAGAAGCAGCGCTCCAGCGTGAACACCATCGTGGCGCCCGCCTCGTTGCAGGCCTCGATGGCCTCGAAGTCGTTCATGCTGCCGCCGGGCTGGGCCAGCGCCGAAACGCCCGCGCCCGTGGCCGAATCCACCGCATCGCGGAATGGGAAGAACCCGTCCGACGCCATGACGGAGCCTTCCAGGCTCTCGGCACCCTTGTACTTTGCCTTGGCCTTGGCGATGGCCTGTTGCACCGCGCCCACGCGATCCTGTTCACCCGTGCCCACGGCCAGTGTCTGGCCGTTGCGCGCGATGACCACGCCGTTCGAGCGCACGTGGATGTTCACATACCAGGCGAACAGCAGGTCGTCCAGTTCCTGCGCGGTGGGCTTGCGCGCGATGTCAATGCGGCCCTTCTTCGCATGGTCGTTGTACGCCGGCACCAGGTCGGCCACCGACTTGACCCGCGACAGGTAGGGCTGGGCAAGGACAACGCTGCCGTCGTCGAAAACCTTCATTTCATAGGCGTTCGCGCCGTCTTCCAGGAACTTGGGCAGCACCGAGAAATCGGGCGTCTTGATGATGCGGATGTCCTTGTTCTTCTTGAATTTCTCATTGTTGTGGAAGTTCTCCAGCGCGCCCTCGGAGAACGCCGGGGCGACCACGCCCTCGACGATGGTCTGCATGATCTCTTCCGCCGTGTCGGCGTCCACCTCCGCGTTGAACGCCACCACGCTGCCGAAGGCCGCCTGCGCGTCCGCGTCCCGCGCGCGCATGTACACCTCCACCAGTGGCTGTTCGCCGTTGCGGATGGCCACGCCCGACGGATTGCAGTGCTTCATCACGGCGCAGGTGGGCCGCTGCATGAACTTCAGGATGCCGATGGCGTGCTGCATGTCCTCCAGGTTGGTCTGCGACAGGCCGCCCTTGCCGG